>JAKQAH010000112.1 GCA_029568545.1 Candidatus Omnitrophota bacterium | reverse complement strand
CAAGACTTTTCCCTAATGGATGCCCCGGCCACATCAGACCGTCCAGAAGCTCGAGCACAAAATACTGGGGCAGATCATGGTACATCTTGATCTCCTCAAGAATGACAGTTTTTTCCTTGGCAACATCCCGCTCCGCGATCTTGGGAGAAGTCACCATGTCGGCCAACACCTCAAAAGTCTGGCGCAGATGCTTGGATGGGATCTTCGCATAAAAACAGGTTTGTTCTTCCGACGTGAAAGCATTTAATGTTCCCCCAACGCCTTCGATCAGGGTCTTGATCTGCTCACACGAATAATTTTTGCTTCCCTTAAACAGAATATGTTCCAGAAAATGCGCGGCGCCCTTCAGCCGGTCTTCTTCAAAACGCCCGCCAACGCCAACCCAAATCCCGATCGAGATGCTGTCGCGCCCTTTAATATCCCGGGTGACCACCCGCACGCCGTTTGGCAAGATTTCTTTGTTGTACATAATTTATAATTCCCGCGTTAACGTCCGGACAAACGCCGTCACATTGCGAACTAAATTTTTATTTCCCTGATTGCGCGCGATTTTTCTTACGATCGCGCTGCCGACGATTACGCCGTCGGCGATCTTTGCGATCGATCGGACATCCGCAGGCGTCGTGACGCCAAAACCGACACAAACCGGTTTTTGGGTCATTCGTTTGGCGGCTCTGATCTTTGCCGCGTTTTCCTTGGCAAATCCTTTGTTCGTTCCTGTAACGCCCGTCATAGAAACATAATAAACAAAACCGGTTGCGGCGGCAACGATCCGTTTCATGCGTAAAGCCGTGGTTGTGGGTGCCACAAAGAAAACCGTCGCGATCTTTGCTTCTTGGGCGGCTCGTCTTAAATCAAGCGCCTCTTCCGGAGGAAGATCCGGGATGATAACGCCGTCAACCCCGCATTGCTTTGCCCGAGAAATAAATCGCGCTTCTCCGTACCGGAAAACCGGGTTGTAATACGTCATCAGCGCGATCGGAACTGATGACCGCCGCCGGATGCGCTTCACCGCCTCAAAGATTTTCTCGAGATTGGTCTTGTTCCCAAGCGCGCGCTGCGATGCCGCTTGAATGGTCGGTCCGTCCGCCAAGGGGTCCGAAAAAGGCACGCCCAATTCCACAACATCAACCCCGGCCTGTTCAAAACCGAGAACCAATTTCTCCGTCGTCGCAAGATCCGGATCCCCGGCCGTTATAAAAGCAATGAACGCTTTTTTCCGTTTTGTTTTCAATTCTTTGAATTTTCGATCGATGCGGTTCATGATCCGATATGAGGTTTGATGGATTCCATGTCTTTGTCGCCGCGGCCCGATAGGCAGACAATGACCGTTGATTTGCGGTTGACCCGACGAGCCAGCTTTTCTAAATAGGCAACGGCATGTGCCGTCTCCAGAGCAGGAATGATCCCTTCTTGTTGCGCTAGCAGTCTCAAACCGCTCAACGCTTCGCGGTCTGTGACCGAAACATACTCGGCCCGTCCTATTTTCTTCAAATAGGAATGTTCCGGACCGACGCCGGGATAGTCCAGGCCCGCCGCGATCGAGTGAGCAATCCTGATCTGCCCATCCTTGGTGTCGAGCAATTTTGATTTGCTGCCGTGTAAAACGCCGATATCTCCCTTGGCCAGCGGAGCCGCATGTTGCGACGTATTTAACCCAAACCCGGCCGCTTCCACTCCGATCATTTTTACCCGTCGGTCCTTCGTAAACGCATGAAACAAGCCCATCGCATTGCTGCCGCCGCCGACGCAAGCCACCACATAATCCGGGAGCTTTTTTTCCTTTGAGAGAAATTGTCGTCGGGCTTCCTTGCCGATGCACGATTGGAAATCCCTGACCATGACCGGATACGGATGCGGCCCGGCAACGGAACCGATAACATAAAACGTGTTCCCGACATTCGCGACCCAATCGCGGATAGCCTCGTTCATCGCATCTTTGAGCGTTCTCGATCCGCTCGTGACGGGGATAACATCTGCGCCCAACAGCCGCATGCGATCAACATTCAAGGCCTGGCGTTTCATGTCCTCCGCGCCCATATAGACAACACAGGCCAATCCCATCAAGGCAGCAGCCGTCGCAGTCGCTACGCCGTGCTGGCCGGCGCCGGTCTCGGCAATGATCCTCGTCTTGCCCATACGCTTTGCAATAAGGACTTGCCCTAGCGTATTATTGATTTTATGAGCTCCTGTGTGAAGCAAATCTTCCCTTTTGAGATAAACTTTCAATCTCGAAAGGTGAGCGCTCAACCGCTGCGCATAATAAAGATTGGTCGGACGCCCGGCATATTCTTTGAGATAATCGTTAAACTCTCTTTGAAAGGCCCGATCGGATTTTACCGAACGAAACACTTTCTCTAAATCGTCCAAAAGCGCCATGAGCGTTTCAGGAACATATTTGCCGCCGAACTCGCCGAAATGTCCGTGTCTATCGGGTAATGACATACCTATTTTCCATTATTTATTATGAATTGAGCTTTCATTCAACCATAAACTTTTCATTATGTAAAGGAGTGATTTGCGTCTATTTGGACTTACTGAGCGCGCTCTCGATCATACATTGCAAAACTTCCAGCTCATCCGCATCGAACCAGATCAGCCCGCAATTAAAGCATCGGTCGATCTCAATACGGTATACCTCCGTATAGAACATGCGCATCATGCGGTTGTTGATAAATCGGCATTTCGGACATTTCAGCAATGTTTTAGGGTCGCGCTTGATAACATTTACCAGCCCGCTGGTTTCTTCCCGTTGGATCCCTTGCGCGATCTTTTCGATCCGGTCCGAAAAACCGATTTCTTCCCGGATGATAATGCGTTTAATATCATTTTCTCCGACAAGAGTTCCCCGGCAAGACGGGCATTTAAAAACTTCCGTCCCCTCATACGTTAGAATACGCAGAGGCACAGCGCACCGTGGGCAATGATAGGAACTGTTTTTCGCTCCCAAGTCGTTTTTGATAACCGCATCGCGGGCCTCGGGATCCTGATAGAGCAGCTGGACATTCCCGCCGCCTATCCTCTGGATCCATGTTTCCGGCCCGATCCCGCCAAGCACCGTTAACTGCGCCATATTAAACGGCCCCTGCCATGCCCCGTCCTTGTTAACCATCCATTGAAGAGAAACAGTCCCGATGTCCGGCGCCGATGAGCGCGGTCGCTGCGCTTGATGATCAATATTCTTTATCACCGTCTTCAAATCGCTGTGCGCCATGTTTAACAAGATGCCCATGCGTTGATGAACGGGCGGATGGGTTGAAAACAGATCCGGCAAAAATCCATTTTGCTCGTCAATCGATGAATAGGCCGGATTGATAATGAAGATCGATTCTAACTCCTGCGCCGGCAACCCGACCCCCCGCCAACGATACGAAATCGCATAAAGCGCCTCGGCCAAGCTCAGCGGATCCCTCGTGAGACGCGTGGCAATGGCGTCCGCCCGGTACTCGCGCTGGCGCGAAATAAACATCCGCATCAAGTAACTGAGAAATTTTGTGAACGCCAATAAAAAATAGATCAAAAGCAAGAAAACGATGACCCCGCCGCCGCCCCGGCCTTGCGCGCGGACAGAAGACCTGTTTCGTCCGCCGCCTCCGAAACGAAAAATCGCCTCAAACCCGCGCAAGACACCGCTAAATAATTCGAACAAAGATGTTGTGATCGTTGTCGCTAAGGAATCTCCAGTTACAATATGCGCCGCTTCATGGCCCACGACCGCTTCGATCTGGGCGCGCGTCAACCGAGCCAGCACCCCTTCCGTCAGCCCGATCACGGCCCGGCCAGAGAAATCCGTCACCGCAAAAGCATTCATGGCCATGGTGGGAACAATTACCGGTTCCATCTTCCGGCCTCCCGTCGCTACGGAGACCTCCTCCACGATATTCCGAAACATCTGGTGATAGGTGTCTTTGGGATTGAGCGCTTCCGCTTTTAAGACGCCGAGGATCCGCGTGACCAAACCCGCTGTCGTAAAACCCCAGTGGGCATAACCGATCATGAAAGCAAGCCCAAGAATGATCAGTATGTGGGGAAGATCCAAGACCGCAAAGCGAAATCTGAATACGTAGGGATTGGCTTCGTAATCAAGGGCGTTCAGCGCGATGACCGCGATCAGCCAAAACACGGCAAAATACACTAAGATTAAAAAAAAGAAGACAAAACGGATCGTTTTCGTTTTGTCTTCTTCGATCTGGGTAAAAGAATAAGGCATGCGTTAAATCGCCGCGAATGGAATCCGCTCAGAACTTAACTTCGGGAACTTTTTTCTCTGATGCGTCCTCAAGCTCAAAAAAATCGCGCTTTTCGAATTTGAACATGTTTGCAACCACATTATTAGGAAAAGCCTGAACCGCAACATTAAGGCGGTTCACTTCGTCGTTGAAATACTGGCGCGCAAAGGCGATCTTGTTTTCGGTGGTTGTCAGTTCCTCGTGAAGCTGGCGCATCTGCTGATCAGCTTTAAGATTCGGATAATTTTCGCTGACAGCAAACAGGCTGCGCAGGGTGCTGCTTAAGAAATTCTCGGCCGCCTGCTTATCTTTGAAGCTGCTGGCATCGATGGCCTGCTGCCGGGCTTTAATGACATTTTCCAGCGTCTTGCTCTCATGAGCCATATATCCTTTGGCCGTCTCGACAAGATTCGGGATCAGATCGTGCCGGCGCTTGAGCTGGACATCGATCTGCGACCAGCCGTTCTTGACATTTTCCCGTAATCGGACCAGGCCGTTATAAACGCCGGCCATCCACAAAGCAGCCACGACAATTAAAACCAGAATCACTCCTAATATGACCATAACTCCTCCCTTGTAAATGATGATAGTGGATTATATCATGGATTGTTCGCCCGAGGCTTAAATAAATCAGAAACGTATCAGCGGCCAGGCGCATAGGCCGTCATGACCATGGACGTGTGACCGAACCCGATAGCGCCATCGATCATCAATGGGATCATCTGCGGCCCGCTATCGAACCAGACCTTATATTTTTTCGGCACGCTATCCATATAATAGGCATCGAAATCCCGGTTGGCCACGCGGATCTTTTTATGTTCCACCAGCTTGAATTTCACGTCCCGCATCGGCAAATGAAGAGTAAACTCTTCCCCCGCGACCAACTGACCGCTCCGCCGGTAGCGATAAATGAACCCATAAATATTGTCGAACCGCTCGCTGCCGGTCAGCGTTTGTTCGCTGGTTACACCTTTGGCCGTTTTTACGATCCTGACCTTCCCCCGCTCAAGATCATAGAACTCATCAATCTTTTCCTTTACGCCGAAAATATCAAGATCGCGGCGGATGACGATCGGATAAAGCGTCACAGGATCGAGATATATCTTTTCTTCGTCAAAGAAACGGAATCCTTTCGCGGTCAACAAGATTTCCACCGCCTCCCGGCCATTCAAAGAAACAAGGCCATGAAAAGTCAACGTTGCCGTCCCGACAGTCAATTTGAGCTTCTTGATACTGTAAGTAACGGTTTCGCCTTTCGCAAAAGGCGTCTTGAGAGCATCGTCGGCACCGCAATGATCTTCCTGGATAACCGTACTGAGCGCGATCACCATGAAACTGATGCAAATAGAACAAACCCATTTAAACATTCTCAATCCCGTTCTTTTCATCACAGAGCGTCATACTCCTTAATAAACTGTTCCAAGGCTTGCGTTCCTCGCACCAACGTTTTCACATAAATGTATTCATCATTTGTGTGCGCCGTGCCGGGAGCACCAAATCCTGTTGCAAATGCCGGAATCCCGCGCCTCTTGAAAAATGTCATGACCGTCGCCCCTTCGCTCCCCCTGATCTGCGCCTTACATCCCATCCGGTTCAGCGTTTTGACATACGTCTGGACAATGGGATGCTGGCAGTCGATCTCATAAGGCTGCTGCAGATCATCGATCTCGATGCGGAATTTATCCGTTTCACTTTTAATGACGGAACGGATCCGTTTCAATATCACCTTAGAATCCATCCCGGGAACAAACCGGGTATCAAGCGCGAATTCGCAGAAATCGCAGACCATGTTGACCTTATCGCCTCCTTTGATCACGCCGACATTCATCGTGGGGCCGTGAAGCAACGGATGCTTTTTGTAATTCCACGTAAGCGCCTTCAGCTTATTGATGATGCGCGATGCAATCTCGATCGCATTTACGCCGCGCCAGTTATACGCTCCGTGTGCTTTTCTCCCGAAGATCTGGATACGCGCGTGGATCAAGCCTTTCTGGACCGTGACCGCATGACCGTCATCGGAATCCATCACAAGCGCAAAACCGGGCTTGAGGACTTTCTTTTCCAATAATGGGATAATCCCGTTATGGCTCCCCGTTTCCTCATCGACCGTAGCCGCCATAATCACATCTTTGTTCAATCTGACCTGATCCTCCACAAGACTGCGCATAACCTCCATACAACTCGCTAAATTCCCCTTGTCATCCGTCGCTCCGCGGCCGTATAGCTTTCCGTCACTGACCTGTCCGCCGAGCGGCATGTGTTTCCACCCTTTTCCGATCGGAACCGTATCAAAATGCGGCGTCAGGAGGATCGCCGCTTTAGCCGCGTTCGCGCGCGGCCAAGATCCCTTGAGAGTTGCAACAACATTGGGCCGGTTTTTAGCATACGCGTAAGTTTTCACTTGAATGCCGAGCGAGCGCATATCCTTTTCTATAAATTTGGATAGGGCGAGTTCATTGCCCGGCGGGTTCTCGGAGTTGAAAGAAATGACTTTTTGCGTGAGCTTGATAAGGCGCAATTGATTAATCATAAATTTATCTTAAACACCCTTCGTCATTCTTCTCTTCTCTGAGAATGACCAATTGATTATTTCAAAAAATCCCGCGCTTTCAGCTCCCCCATGATCCGCGTGTAATCGTCGAAATCGACGAACTGGACCTCCGGACGCGTTTCATGGATCTTTTGCAGTTTAGGAAGATGCTGGCGGACATTGCGGAAGGCAATGAATTTAAACAGCGTTCCGCACTTCGGACATGCCGTCGTGTCTAATTTAATGTCCATCGTCTGGCATTCGGCGCATTGCGCGGACAGATCCCCGTAGATCAACAGATGCTTCCTGATCTCATGAACATCCATCTTTTTATAAACTCGGAGGAATTTTTCATTCATAGGCGGATATTATAGCACAGAGAAATAAAACGATTCAATTTAACTTCCGTAATTTTCCAAAACTCGGGGATTTTTTCTTTCGAAAGACTAAAAAAGGCAATCCAAAATAACGGATTGCCTTTTTATATTCACTAGCCTCGTCATTCTGAGGAGCAGCTTGCTTCTGACTTTTTGCGACGAAGAATCTTGACCCAAATTTGAGATCCTTCGCTTCGCTCAGGATGACATCGTTAGTTTAGTTTTGAAACTTCTAAATATTCCTCTTCCTTCTGCGGCGCCAGGCCTAATAAAGGCAAAACGCTCGGCAGCGGCGTAATAGTGATAATGACCGGCGCGAAGCCCGTGATACCCATCTCAATGACCTCTTGCACCGTTAAGGGATCGAATTGAATGCTCACGCGCGCCTCCCCTTGCCGGCTCACGGAGATCTCGTTGAGATCGATACCCCCGACCTCTTCCTGTCCAATCGGCGAACTGGTCGTATCCGATTTCCTTAAGGAGTTGAGTCTTTCCTGCGCATCTTCCCGAGCGCCATCATCCACCTCAAATGACGCAATCTCTTCGAAACGCTTGATTAGCGAGCTGATATCCACACCAGCCGCTAAGGCCTCTCTATAGGCTTCTGCCCGAATTACCGGTTCCCCATCCCCAAGTAGCCCAATCAGGAATTTTCTCGCTTCCACACTTCCTGCGCTACCCAATTGACCGATTTCGCCGATGATCCTGACTCGGTCTTTGTTCGTTAAACCATACTGCTGTGCATTCTCATATTGGGAAATTTTTTGTCTCAACGCATAATTTCCCGCCTGTTCAACCGGTGAGCTGGATTGGGTATATTTATGACCTAGGGTCAGCGCAATGCTTCGTCCCCACTTTTGATCCATAACCTCCCAGCCAGACTCATCCGGACGACCCATAAAATGCCCGTCCGCAGCTTCATACAGAATCTTAAAATCATAGCCATGTTGATTGAGGCTCCACGCTTGAGATAAAAACTCAAAGAATTTCTCTTCTTTGCGATACGTTACGCCTTCGGGTATCATCATTTTTAATTTCTCCGCCAACTGCGTGATCGCACTTGCATCCTTTGTCTCAAGCTTCTCCAGAGCTTTCAAGCTTTCCGCGCGTTCCTCCAAGCTCAGAGACGCATTCACTAACCGGCCAATATGCGTTTCTGTGTTTTTATCAGATGACCCGGACGGTTGGGAATGTATAAGGGCGATGGTTTCTCTTATTTTCTCAAGAAATTCTTGATCGTTGACAATGGATTTTGTCCCTGGCGCGTACAACTCCGGGAACAGCCGTACTTTTTCAATCTCTTTCGCAAAGTCAACATATTCGAGCCCTTCCTCTGCAACCTCCTCGGGCTGAACCTCCTTCATGGCATCTTCCTCCGCATTTATTAAATAAAGGAAGACAGTAGCGCTTTCGTTATCAACGCTGATCACCTTATTGCCTTCCCGATTAACAACCCGCAATTTAAATTCGGCATCCTTCCCTACCTGAATGAGCCTTGAAGGATCGACAGTAATTTTGCCATTGAAAATTTCTTCCGACAATTCCTTTGCGGCAACGCTTATCGGGTCTTTAATCAAGCCGTGATGCCCGGCAACCATGAACTCGTAGGCTCCCGGATACCGATCTCTCTGCAGTGCTCTTTGCTGCCTCAAGACTTTTCCATCTTGATTGACGACAAAAATAAATGCCGTCCGATGCCACGCGCCATTTTGGTGCGCGAGATTTCGGGGGACAACATCGCCCGTGTAGTTTCCGTTTTCATCAGTTACTCTGAAGAATTCTTCTTGCATGATTTCATCTTTTGTCTTTTCGATACCATAGCGCAGAAACTCTTTCTGCCATTCATCGAGCTTTTCCTCTAGGGCTTTCGAATTCCAAAAAATTTCCAACAGATCTTCATGCACCGGCGAACTGACGGGATTCTCGCCCAGAATGCGCGCTTTGACATCCTGATTGAAAATAACCGCACGTTTATCTTCCTGAATCATGCCGCCGAGAACTTTATACGCCCCTCTGATCTTTTGGGCATCATTATGATAAACTTGCTCGAACCAGGACTGAAAATTAGCGCGGATCTTCATCTCTTCTTTGCTAAAAGGAGAAATGAACCCTAGGCTGATCCCCGGATATCTTGCCTTGAGAAATTGGAACCAGGCATAGCCTCCCTCGACAAAATACAGGGAGTCCTCCTTAAAGACATCGAGAATGCCTTTGTACGTTCGCATGACTGTTGCTTTCGTGCCGTCTCGAGATATCAATCGATCGATCCCTTCCTGGTCGAGGACTTTCTCTGTGGGATCGGACAGGTCAATGGTGATTTCCTTCTTAAAAGTGTTTAGAGCAATCGCCTGCGGCGAACCGTTAACAAGGACTTTCTCGACCGGCAAGCCTTCATTAATTGCGTTATTAATGTCATTTTCTGTCCAAAAATGATACGAAAGTCCGTTTATTTCATGCTCGTAATCCCGGGCTTTCCGGCTATGGATTAAAACGTACTTCTTGACTATATTTTCATAGGGCGCTTTAATGCCACCTTCCCCCTGAAATGTCACCTTCATGACCGTTCCTTTGCCGGCTCCGGGAGGGGCCGAATATAAGAAGAATTTCTCCTCGAGGTTCCCAAGAAACTTGAGCCCGGAGTTATTTATCAAGGGCTTAATATAATCCTCCACAATCTCTTGGTCCGATAAATTCTC
>JAKQAH010000109.1 GCA_029568545.1 Candidatus Omnitrophota bacterium | reverse complement strand
CAGCCGAAAGAAAAATCAAAGCTGTCTTTCAAGGAAACAAAAGAACTGGAAGAACTGCCGCCCAGAATCGGAAAGATGGAAAAAGAAAAGGCGGAACTTTTGGAATTGTTGAATTCTCCGGATTTGTATAAAACCCATAATCCCGCCCGCGCGCTGGATGTGAACAACCGGCTGGCAGAGCTGGAGACGGATTTGACCGCGGCCTACGACCGCTGGGACGCATTGGAAGAACTGGCGGCAAAGTTTTCAGCTTAGAGGGTATGAAATGATCATCCGGTTGATGATTTCTTCTTTATTGATTAGAAGATTGAAAGCTATATAATTTTACCTTACGATTAAGACAGTAGGACAACCCATATGAAATATTCATATAAGACCGCATGCATCATTTCATTTTCTGTCATCATCTTAACATTTACCTCGATCTCTGCTTTTGGCTCTGAGGCTTCAGGCCTGTTCAATATCGGCAATATGAGTCATGATATTGTGATGTTAATAGCCTATGTTCTTCTGGCTTTGTTGTTTTCATTTCTATGTTCGATAGCGGAAGCTGTTTTATTAAGTATGACTCCCTCCTATATCGAGGAACAGAAAGAAAAAAATCCCAAACGGGCGGCTCACTTGAAGCGACTGAAACAGGATAATGTGGATCGATCGCTTGCCGCAATTTTAACATTGAACACGATCGCACATACCGTTGGCGCAATCGGGGCGGGTGCCAAGGCTACAGTCGTGTTTGGAAGCGCATGGTTTGGAGTCTTCTCGGCGGTTATGACATTGATGATACTTTTTCTTTCAGAAATCGTTCCCAAAACGATTGGTGCGATTTACTGGCCAAAGCTCGTTGGCCCTACGGTTATTTTCGTGCGAACCCTCATCGTGACGCTGTTCCCGATCGTCTGGATTTCGGAAAGGATGACAAAATTTATTTCACACGGAAAGAATCTGCACATTTTCAGCAGAGACGAGTTTGTCGCCATGGCAAGGATAGGCGAACAATCCGGACATATAGATGATAACGAGGCGCGGATTATCAAGAATCTCTTCCGGTTGGGGTCAATCAATGTAACAGACATCATGACTCCTCGTACTGTGATTACGGCGCTTTCCGATGATAAATCGGTAGCGGACGCGTCGGAATATGTTGCAAAAATACCATTTTCGCGAATCCCGATCTATGAGAGGGATATAGACAATATAACCGGCTTTGTTTTGAGAGATGATGTGCTTCTGCGAGATAACCAGCAAAGAGGGAATGAATTACTCAAGGCCTTAAGAAGGGATATTCTAATTGTTCCGGAGTCGGTGGTGCTTACAGGTTTGCTGGAAAATTTTCTTAAAGGGCGTCAGCACATCGCCATTGTCGTTGATGAATATGGCGGAACAATGGGTCTTGTCACACTCGAAGATTTAGTTGAAACATTGATGGGTTTAGAAATTGTAGATGAAATGGACACGGTTGTAGATATGCGTGTTCTTGCCAGAAAAAAATGGGAAGAACGCGCAAGAGCGCTTGGCATCAATAGTGATATCGACGAAAGAGACCCATTCGAAAAATTAAATGTTCTGCCAAACGATTCAGCGAAGTCTGATACCCGGGAGTGATGATCGTTGGTGCGTATCGTATAGTAATCGGTAAGAGAAAAACACGCATCAACCGGATGAAATTGAAATGAATCTAAAAAACGTAAACTTTCCCCGGCAGCTTGAAGCGGCAGGCCTCGCGGAAAAAATCCGTCTGGCTTTAGCGGAGCGTCAAACAAAACTCTGGCCGGAAGGAAAAATGGAAGTGCCCGTGTTGCGCATCAGTGAATCCCTGATCGCGACGATCAGAAATGCCCGCCTGCAAAGACGCATCCGCTTCGGGTTTGATGATATATTTGAAAAGCTTGCCGCCGAGAAAAAAGGCATTGACGAAATGCTGCAAAAGAATAAATCCCAGCAAAATTATAGGGTTTCGCGTCTACTTTTGTTTTCCAACGACGGGGCGGAACGCCTCTATCGCCATATCGAGCAGGCTTTAGTCGAGCACCGTCTCCGCATTCTGGGCTGCCAGTTGGACATCGACGGCAAAGAGTTGGGGCGGTTGATTGCCGGAAGAAGCGCCGGCATCAAGGTGATTCTGGTGGAGCACAAGGACGCGGTCTCCGATGTCCTGCGGGCGCTTGCGGAAGGAAGGCAATGACCGGCAAAGATTGGATCCTGATTTGCCGGTTGCATAATCAAGGTCTTTTGGGTATAGGCCATCTGCAAGGTTTCAACGGATCAAAAACAGTAAACTGGTCAAGGCAAGTTCATGTCCAATCGAATTGAAGTCGGTTTTAGGGAAGGCATTCGCGACGCGCTGGGCGAAAAGACGAAAAAACGCATCATCGACAACCTGGGACTGCCGGTTGCAGGCGCCGCGACCATCGAAGTGTATACCATTGAAGGCGAACTGACCGCGGGTGAGCTTCGCCGCGCCGCGGCCGGGCCTCTTTCCGACCCGGTGATTCAGGCGTATGCGATCAATAAGCCGCTTGCCAAAAATTTCGACTGGCTCATTGAAGTGGGCTTTCGTCCCGGCGTCACCGACAATGTCGGCAAAACCGCGCGCGAAGCGATCACGCTTTTGCTGGGCGATAGCCTCGGTGAAAGAAAAATCAGCGTCTACACCTCCCGCCAGTATCTGGTCTCCGGCCCGATTTCCAGGGCCGATGCGCAAAACATCGCCTCCGGCCTGCTCGCCAACGACCTCATCGAGCGCCACCAGGTGGTCGGCAAAGCGGAGTTTGATTTTACAGGCGGCATGCCCGTGCATATTCCGCAGGTCACGGGCAGGGACGAGCCGCGGGTGGAGACGATCAATCTGACAAAGCTCGCCGCCGCGGCGCTTTTGAAAATCAGCCGGGAAAAGCTCCTTGCTCTCAATCTTGAAGAGATGCAGGCGATCGCCCGGTACTTTGCCGATCCTTTGATCGTCAAAGCCCGTGGAAAATTCGGCCTGGACGAAAACACAACCGACGTGGAGCTGGAGTGCCTCGCGCAGACCTGGTCGGAGCACTGCAAGCATAAAATCTTTAACAGCCGCATCGAGTACAACGACGGGCGCACGAAAAAAATCATCAACTCGCTTTTTAAAACCTATATCAAAGGCTCGACGGCGAAAATCCGCAAAGCCAAGGGGAAGAAGGACTTTTGTCTGTCGGTGTTCGTCGACAACGCGGGCGTCATCAAGTTCAACAAAGACCACAATCTGGTCTTTAAAGTGGAGACGCACAACTCTCCCTCCGCACTCGATCCCTACGGCGGGGCGCTCACCGGCATTGTCGGCGTCAACCGCGATCCGTTCGGCACGGGCCTCGGCGCAAAACTCATTTTCAACACGGATGTGTTTTGCTTTGCCTCGCCCTTTCACAAAAAGAAACTGCCGCCCCGCATCCTGCACCCTAGGCGCATTTACGAGGGCGTGCGCGAAGGCGTGGAGCACGGCGGCAACAAAAGCGGCATTCCCACGGTGAATGGCAGCATCGTCTTTGACGAGCGCTACCTGGGCAAGCCCCTGGTGTATTGCGGCACAGCCGGCATCATGCCCGCCCGGCAAAACGGCAAACCGACGCACGGCAAGGAAATCAAATCAGGAGACGTCATCATCATGACGGGCGGCCGGATCGGCAAGGACGGCATTCACGGCGCGACGTTTTCATCGGAAGAGCTGCACGAAGGCTCGCCGGTAACGGCCGTGCAGATTGGCGACCCGATCACGCAAAAGAAAATGACTGACTTTCTGCTCAAAGCCCGCGATCGGGGGCTGTACCGTGCGCTCACGGACAACGGCGCGGGCGGGCTGTCGTCCTCCATCGGCGAAATGGCCACCTACTCCGGGGGCTGCGAAATCGATCTTGCGCTGGCGCCCTTAAAATACGCGGGTCTTCAGCCCTGGGAAATTCTG
>JAKQAH010000157.1 GCA_029568545.1 Candidatus Omnitrophota bacterium | reverse complement strand
ATTCAGTTCGTTGATGGCTACCACGTCGCCAAAAACGGCGGCGGGCGGAAAAAGGCGACAGAATAATCCCGACCGCTCGCGCATGAAGATGGAATACCGGTAAATTGTTGCACGTATAACTCCGCTAAAGATCGTATAAGGCGCGGCGGCGGGAAAATTAAGGAGGCGTTATGGAGACACAGGAAATCAAGGATCATGTCAAAGAATCAAGCCACTGGTATGATAGGGCCGGAAAGCCTTGTTATACGGTAATCGGCAAGAACGGAAAAGAGCGCCCGACCACATTGAGGGACGCCCGGACACAGAACTTGCTGCCGTCTGTAACGTCAATCATTCGGTGTGCGGCGGCTCCGGGCCTTGAACTCTGGAAGGCGCAGCAGGTTCTTATGGCGGCGCTGACCACCGACCGGCTGCCGGATGAATCAGAGGCCGACTACATTGACCGGATTATCAAAGACAGCCAGGATCAGTCGGCCAAGGCCAGAGAGCGCGGAACATGGATTCATGCCGTCGTGCAGTCTGGCTTCGAGAATATGCCAATCCCGAAAGACGATTACGTTTATTATGAGTCTGCTAAAAAGGAACTGGATAAGCATTGCGGCGCGGTTGAATGGCAATGCGAACAGTCTTTTGCGGTTGACCGTTACGGCGGGAAAAAAGACCTCGAAGGCGGCGGATACCTTATCGACATCAAGACCACGGAGAAAGACCTTGCCGATATTAAGACATGGCCGGAACACGCCATGCAGCTTGCGGCCTACGATTACGACAAAAAGCATATGTGTGGAATCCTTTATATCAACGTCAAAACCGCCGAAAGCAAACTTATTATTATTGACGGAAAAGAGCTGGATAAGGGCTGGAAAATGTTTACCGCATTACTTGATTACTATTACGCGAAAACCGGATTGGAGGCTTAATTATGGAGAATTTACCAGAAGTAAAAGAGCGTATCGAAGTATCAATGGCGGACATCAAGAAGTATATCGCGCCGAATGCCACGGACAAAGAGCTTTTCATGTTCATGGGAATTGCAAAGTCTTACGGCCTGAATCCCTTGAAACGGGAAATCCACTTTGTAAAATACGGAAATGCCCCGGCCTCAATCATTGTCGGATATGAGATTTACTTGAAACGTGCAGAACGCACCGGAAAGCTCGACAGCTGGAAGTGTTGGATT
>JAKQAH010000140.1 GCA_029568545.1 Candidatus Omnitrophota bacterium | reverse complement strand
ATTTAAAGACGATCCACGGAGCCAATGAGATCTATCGGGCAAGAGCCGGACAGTACTTGGACGATGGCGGAGCCGCCCTGGATTTGGCGGGCATTAATGCCGGTTTTTCGCTCGATATTTTTGACAACGACGTCACCTATTCTTACGACCGCACGGCCGCGACGACGTATACAGCGACGGCCGTTTGGGCGGGAACAAATCCCTTCACGGTCCGCTTGAATCAGGCGGCGGTGACGGCGGCGAACCCGTGCTGTCTTGCCGGCACCTGCCGCGTCGCTTCGGCCTGTCCGTAAAAAAGAAGGCTGGGCAGATTTTATATGTCCGTTTTTTGTTCTTTAGAATATTGCTAATTTCCTAAGGCGTGATATAGTGGACTAGTAGATTTATTATCCAGGGCGATCATTTAAAAGGAGGAGCATATGAGGACGATTGTTTTAGCCGTTATTCTGACGCTTTTTGCCGCGACTTCATTTGCCGCTGATGAGGCGTATCTGAGCGGGCGCGTAATGACCAAGTTCAAACGGGGGATCGTGAACATTGTTTCTTCTCCTTTGGAGCTTCCGAAGAATTTGAAGGAGCATTGGGAGGAAGGCGGCACGGAACCGATCAAAAAAACAGCTTATGTGATGGGCGGTTTTGTGAAGGGGGTTGCTTGGGTGATTGGACGCGCGGGATCGGGGCTGTGGGATGCCTTGACCCCGAATCTGGATATTCCGGGCAATAACGAGCCTTTAATGAAACCGGATTATGTGTGGGACGAAAAATAAATATTATAAATAAGGCGTAATACTAGGGCCAAGTGAAAACTTGGCCCTTTTGTTTAGTTATTAACAGGGACCTGACGCTTGAGCATCAGGTGCTCAAGCATCAGGTCCCAAAGCCCGCTGAAAATGGCTGGACTTTTTGCGTTTTAATGAGAAAATGGTATAAAATTATCCCCGCCGAATTTTTCAATACATAAAAGGAAGAACGATCATGGAAAACAAAGTTTATCTGACCCGCGATGAGGTTCCCAGGCAGTGGTATAACATTGTGGCTGACTTAAAAACTCCCGTGAAACCGCCGTTAGGCCCTGACGGGAAACCGATCGGCCCCGAGCAGCTTGCGGCTGTTTTTCCGATGAATATCATTGAACAGGAAGTCTGTCAGGATCGCTGGATCGATATCCCTGAAGAAGTCTTAGAGATCCTTTACCGGTGGCGCCCGACGCCGCTGCGGCGCGCGACCTATCTTGAGCAGCATCTGAAAACGCCGGCGCGCATTTATTACAAGGATGAGAGCGTTTCGCCCGCCGGAAGCCATAAGCCCAACACCGCCGTGCCGCAAGCCTGGTACAATAAACAATTCGGCATCAAACGTTTGACGACGGAGACCGGCGCCGGCCAATGGGGCAGTGCCTTGGCGTTCGCCTGCAATCTGGTCGGGTTGGAATGCAAAATATTCATGGTGCGCGTGAGTTTTGACCAGAAGCCTTTCCGTAAGACGCTCATGCGCATCTGGGGAGGCAACTGCGTTGCCAGCCCCAGCAATGAAACGCAAGCGGGGCGCGCCATCCTAAAAGAATTTCCGAATACTCCCGGCAGCTTGGGGATCGCGATTAGCGAGGCCATCGAGCAGGCCGTCGGAGATAAAACCGGGCAAACGAGGTATTCTTTGGGTAGCGTTCTCAATCATGTTATGCTCCACCAAACTATAATTGGGTTAGAGTCGAAGAAACAACTCGAGAAATTCGGGGAAAAGATGCCCGATATCGTCATCGGTTGCGCCGGCGGAGGGAGCAATTTCGCCGGGATCTCGTTCCCGTTCGTTTGCGATAAGATCCACGGGAAAAAGATCGATATCATCGCGACGGAGCCCAAGGCCTGCCCGACGATGACGCGAGGGGCCTACCATTATGATCATGGGGATATTGCCGGTTTGACGCCGCTTCTGGCCATGTACACGCTCGGGCATAAGTTCATTCCCGAGCCGATCCACGCCGGCGGCCTGCGCTATCATGGGATGGCGCCTCTGGTCAGCCATGTGATCTGCGACGGCCTTGTCACGCCGCGCGCGTACGATCAATTGACGTGTTTTGAAGCCGCAGAAACTTTTGCAAAAACCGAAGGCTTTGTCTGTGCGCCCGAAACAAGCCATGCGATCGCCGGAGCGATCGATGAGGCGGTCAAGGCGCGCGAAGAGGGAAAGAAAAAAGTGATCCTGTTCAATTACAGCGGCCACGGATTGCTGGACCTGATGGGATACGAAAAATTCCTTAACGGTGAGCTGAAAAATTACGAGCTCCCGCAGGCTAAACTTGACGAAAGCTTGGACCAGATCCTGCATTTCCCGGAGGTAAAATAGAGTTATTCCAGTTTTTAGTATCCGTTATTTTTGTTATTAATTTTGATATGAGCACTCGTCGCTTGAGATAAAGTTTAGGTTTTTTGTAGAGAATGAAGAACGTGTCATCCTGAGCGAAGCGAAGGATCTCAATTTTTTGAGTATTTGTCCCTGCACCCAGACTGGAAAAGGGGAGGGTGCTAGGACACAATTTTCTAAATAAAAATTATGGAATTGTGTCCCTGTAGC
>JAKQAH010000126.1 GCA_029568545.1 Candidatus Omnitrophota bacterium | reverse complement strand
TATCCGTTGCAGTGATTCCGTCCAGTCCTTTTTGGTCGGCCGCCAGATCGCCGGCATAGCCGTGAAGAAAGACTCCTTTGCGCGTTGCCATCTCCGAACTTAATCCAAATCCTTGCAGAGCCGCGATGCATCCGGTCAGCACATCCCCGCTTCCGGCTGTCGCCATTCCGGGATTGCCGCTCAAATTGACATACACCCGGCCGTCCACAAACCCGATCAGCGAGTGTGCGCCTTTGAAAACAACGGTTGCGTTGAATTTCGCCGCCGCCGCCTGCAAAATACCAATTTTATCGGAATTCACCTCCGCCACGTTCTTGCGCATTAAACGCGCCATCTCGCCCGCATGAGGGGTGAGAATCGTGGCTGCTTTTCTTTTTAGTAGGATTTCCGGCCGTTCGGCAATCGCCGTCAAGCCATCGCCGTCAATCAGCAGGGGCTTGGATATGACAGCAACCATCTCTCTTACGAGCTTCGTCGTTTCCTCCTGTAAAGACAGGCCGGGCCCGATGACCACCATGTCGGCCTTCTCCGCGAAAGACACGAGCTCCGGCTTGGCTTTTAGAGAGAGGCTGAATACCGTTGTTTCTCTCTGCGGCAGGTAAACAATTTCGCGTCCTGATTGAGCTATGAACGGGATAATTGAAGCGGGCGCCGCAAGCCTTGCATAGCCGCCGCCTGCTTTCAAAAACGACATGGCGGAGAAATACGGTGCGCCAAAGTAATTGGCCCCGCCGGCAATGAACAACACATCCCCCATCGATCCCTTATAAGCTTCGGCAGACCTTGGAGGCAGTAAAACCCTCTCATTGGTCTGTGTCAGAATGCCATCCTGGTCATAAAGTGACGGAGGGAAAGAAATATGGGTGACAAATAGTTCTCCGCAATGATCATAACCCGGATAAAGCAGGTTGCCGATTTTCGGCAAACCAAATGTGACGGTATAAGCGGCCCGAACCGCGGCTCCCATCACCCTTCCCGTATCACCTGAAATCCCCGAGGGGATATCCAGGCTCAATACCGGGCGTCCGCAGGAATTGATCAGACTGATCACATCCGCTGCCAGTCCCTTAACATCGCGATCCAACCCTGTACCGAAAACAGCGTCCACAACGGCATCGCAGTGCAAAACGTCTTGCCGCGCTTCATCGGCCCGGCTCAACAATTGGACGTCACTAAAGAGATTGCACAAAACATCATAATTCGTCCTTGTCGCCCCGCTGTACTTTTTCGGCGAAGACACCAGGAATACTTTTGCCTGCCCGCCTGAAGAATAAATCAAACGCGCCACGGACAGTCCGTCACCTCCGTTATTGCCGGCCCCGCAAAAAATCACAAATTTATTACCGCGGATGCCGATTTTTCTCTGCAACAGAACAACAGACGCCATTGCGGCATTTTCCATCAGGATTTCTTCTGCGAGCCCCAATTTTTCTATCGCGTACCGATCCATCCCTCGCATTTGTTCCACAGTGGCCAGTTTCATGATTTTTTCCTCGCATTCTGCATGATTTGATTTGAAATATTCTTTTTATAGTATAAAATAATTCATCATTATTTACCAACAACATTTTAAGGAGAGGTCATGACGCTCATATCGGAAATCATCCGAAAACGATATTCCTGCCGTTCCTATTCGCTCAATCCGGTCGAGGAATCTATCTTACAGAAA
>JAKQAH010000123.1 GCA_029568545.1 Candidatus Omnitrophota bacterium | reverse complement strand
GCACGAGCGCCATCCGAACAACCCTTGAAAAGCGGCTGGAAGCGCTTGCGGCTCCCCAGGATCAGGAACAATTAACGCTCTTTCCGCTCGAATCTGAAGAGGAATGGTCGGATCTTGACGGGCAGGAACAATTTGAAGTGCTTTTACGGACACGGCTTAAAGCGCTGAAAAACGAGCGGGCCGAGGTGAAGCTTCTTTTGGAGGCAGCCAAGCGATGCGAGCAGGCCGGGCCGGATGCAAAAGCCGATGCCCTTCTGGATTGGCTCTATCGCCTTCAATCCGAAGAGGGAGACCCGGAGCTTAAGGTTCTGGTGTTTACCGAATTTGTTCCCACCCAGGAAATGCTCCAACGGTTTCTGACCGAGCGGGGTTTTTCGGTTGTCTGTCTGAACGGCTCCATGGATATGGACGAACGCAAGCGCGTGCAGGAGGCTTTTGCCGGGGATATCCGCATTCTGGTTTCGACTGATGCAGGTGGCGAAGGTTTGAACCTTCAATTTTGCCATGTAGTCATCAATTACGACATCCCTTGGAATCCGATGCGTCTTGAACAGCGGATCGGCCGCGTGGATCGTATCGGGCAGTCGCACGTTGTCCGCGCGGTAAATTTCGTTTTTGAAGGCTCTGTCGAGCACCGGGTCCGCGAAATACTGGAGCAGAAACTTGCCGTCATCTTCGAGGAGTTTGGCATCGATAAAACCGGCGATGTCCTGGATTCAGCGCAGGCAGGCAGGATATTTGATGATATGTATGTTGAGGCTATTGTCCATCCCGAGAAGGTTGAGGAGGCCGTTGAGAATGTGGTGTCCCGTCTGCAGGAAGAGGCAAGGGATGCGCGCAATATGGTTTCCGTATTGGGAAAAACAGAGAATCTGGAACCTGGCGAGGTTCAGCGCCTGCTCAGTCATCCCTTGCCTCATTGGGTCGAGCGGATGACGGTTAGCTATCTCAAGGCAAACGGCGGCCAGGCCGTCAGAAAGAATAATGGATGGAGCCTCACTTGGCCTGACGGAACGTATGAGGAAAATGTGGTTTTTAGCGGCAAGGAAGCGCAGAGTCTTCCGGCAGCAAGTCACCTTTCGCTTGAGGAGCCACGGATTCGCGGTCTTGCGATGCGGCTGCCCAGTTTTGTGCCCGGCCAGCCGGTTTGCGTGGTGGCGCTTGACGGCATTTCAAAAGATGTTCGGGGAATCTGGTCTCTATGGCGTATTGCCATATCCACCATGGAGTGGAATCGTCGAAGGTTCATGCCGTTGTTTTTAGCGGACAGCGGCGCCGTGTTGATGCCAACGGCCAGGCATGTATGGGATGTACTTCTTGTCGAAAACGTAACGGTCAAATCGATTTTGGATTCATCGGTTTCCATGACCAAGTATCAAGAATTGCAAAATGTTGCGGAGTTATACGGAAAGCCGATTTATGATGCACTGGTTCAGGAGCACAGATCGCGCATGACGCGCGAACGCGAAAAGGGCGAATTTGCCTTTTCCGCCCGCCGCAGAATGATTGAAAGAATCGGCCTTCCTCAAGTCCGCAATCATCGGCTGATCCTTCTGGCCCAGGAGGAAAAGACCTTCCATGAGCAGCTGGAGCAAAAAGCCCACATCTATCCCGACATGGTCCCGCTAATGATGATTCGCATAGAAGGAGGATCGCAATGAACAGCTGGCGCGATCATGTCTTAAAAGAGTTTACCCCAAAAGTATCCCGCCTGACTTTGGTTTCTGATCTCGACGGGCTTTTGCTGGAAGAAGGAATTCTTGAGGGAATCCGCAAACGGGGTTTTGATTTGATTCCGTTCGAAGATCATGTTGCATTTCGTTATGCCTATGAATCAAAGTACAGATCACGCTGGGACTGTGGCGAACAAACGGATCTGGTTGTGCTGCTTCGTACCGAAGTCAATGACATCAGCGGTTTGCCATATGATCTTCTTCGCCGGCCGAAAATTGTCTTTTAACGTTGGAGACATTTTTCCGAGCCTCAGCTATACGGTAGTTGCTGCTTTGGATCGTGGTTATTTTGAAATCCTTTATCAAGCACAAAAACGATATGCCCCGGGGGAATTGGGTGAAAATGCAACAAAAGAATTTATATTGCGACATGTTTTTGAAATTGCGCCGGAATTAATCAAGCAGCCGTCAAGCCTTTTGCAGGTTCTTTTACGCCGCCACTATCGCGGGCAGATCATTCCACCCCTGCTGGATGATCGGCTCATTCAACTGTTTAAGCAAAATTCGCAATTTTCG
>JAKQAH010000118.1 GCA_029568545.1 Candidatus Omnitrophota bacterium | reverse complement strand
GCCCGGTTGCGCTCGGTGGGGTCTTTCGTCACTGCAAATTGTGCATCAATTCCACGTTGCCGTAAAATCCGCAGGCTCGTATCGACTGCAAAGAACCAGGCACATCCCTGATTGGATGGAAGACAATCGATGTTCCGATCCAGCGAGGGACCGGCCGCCACAATGATCGCCGGTTGTCCAGCGGCTTTTCCACGCACGTCTCGAGGGAAATATGCATCAGTCATAACCGGAAGATTGCGAATGATTTGTTCCTGGCAGCGAAACCCGGATACTGCCATCTGCTGCAATATGCTTTCACGCCGTTGGATCAGCTTTTGGATATTTGCTTTGAGAAAAGCCGTAACCTCTGCCGGATAGATATCGACGAAAGGAAGGGGAAGCAGAGAGAGATCGCGGCTCAATAAAGGTTCGATAAGATTTTGAATCGCTTCATCGAACGCAGGAGCATCGCAACCCACAATCAATTCCAGCCGCCGCGCCAATGCCAACGGCTTGAGATCGATACAGAAAAGAGAGGTTTTAAATAGCTCCGGTTCCGGCTCGAAAACGATTACGGCTTCCACAATTTGTCCAAAACTCTTTATCCATTCCAGCGCGTGATGCCCCATTCCCCAACCAACAATCAATACGACCGATCCGGATGGCGGCGTTTGCGAAGAGGCCCATCGCTGCGCTTCGCGGACTGGATCGTATCGGCTATGCAGAAAAATTTCCCGTCCGTCAATATCAACCGACGCGGTGTAAGCGTTTTTTTCACAGGAATGAATAGTAGGACGAAGTCGGCCGGGCGGAATCCGATGACTCTTTATTTGTTCGGCCAACTGGGGAAAGCGATTCGATAAAAATACAAGGTTTGCAGAACGCAGATCGTCGGTCATCGAATATCCCTATCATCGGAGATTGATCTTTATTCATCAATACTCAATCGTTTTAACAGGGACTTATCAAGGCATGTCGTCTTGAGTGGCTCTCATAATTACGGTCCTATTCGCGTTTCGATAAAGCCGGAAATGATTGGCTTTTTC
>JAKQAH010000087.1 GCA_029568545.1 Candidatus Omnitrophota bacterium | reverse complement strand
CGGGCGGTTAGCTCAGCTGGTTAGAGCATCTGACTTACATTCAGAAGGCCGGGGGTTCGATCCCTCCACCGCCCATTTAGAAAAAGTCAGCGCTGTACCACCTACCATAATATTAGTTTAGAAAGGGTGGTGCTGACTTACATTCAGGTGGTCGAGGGTTCGAGTCCTTCATCGCCCACCACTTTTTTCTTTACAAACTATAGTTTTAATATTAAACTACATCCCTATTTTGAGTTGCGGACCCGTGGTGTAGTCTGGTTAACATGTCAGATTGTCGATCTGAAGATCGCGAGTTCAAATCTCGTCGGGTCCGCCATATTAAGGAAACCCCTCCCCCAGAGGGGTTTTCTATTTTGGCGTGTCGAGAAGCAATTGGGGTAGATTTAAAGAAAAAATGGCGTATCAAGAGAATTCAGAAAAATAGAGCGGAATTCTAATACGTTTGTAAATTATTATTTGACAGGCATTAAAGTCAGTGCTAGCATACAAACACTTTTGTCGTTGTCGGATAAGGTCATGTAATCAACGAAAGGAGAAAAGTATGATAAAAAGAGTAAGAGTTTTGCAGCAACTCCTTTTGATCGCACTTGTAGCTGGTATTTATGGGTGCGTATCATTGGAGCGGACGGACACGGCTGTCGGAGGCCCGTATGATCCGAACCGTGGCTATGGGGAAGAAGGATACTTCTATTCTGGAGAGGGAGACATCGTTGAGCCGGTAAAACAGGTTACCACCGTTACCCAAAAGACCAAGAAAGAAAAGACGGTCAAAGCGGCTCCGGTCCAGGGCGGGTATGAAACGATTTCCATAGCTTATCCCACAGGAAATGCCAGCACAAGCGTTCTAAGACTCACCAAGACGTATCCTCGTGTCGTAAAATTGAATGATCCTTTCGAATGCACTCTCAAAGTCGAAAACCTTACAAACTTAAGCCTCAAAGATGTCAGCGTATCAGAAGTTGTTCCTACCGGTTTTCTGTTAGACAAAGCCGATCCGAATTATTCCAATAAAGTCGGGCAGGACGTGACATGGGATTTAGGAACCATGAGCCCGAGTGAGATCCGCACCATCGTTGTTAGCGGAAAAGCCAGTTCCAAAGATGCCCTGCCTTGCTGCACTTCAGCCAAATATGACGTGCCGAGCCTCTGTTCCTCAACGAGCGTTGTGCAGCCGGCCATTTCGGTTGATCTGGACGCTGCTTCTTCCGTGACTGTATGCGAACAGATCCCGTTGACCATTACTGTCAAGAATACAGGCGACAGCAGTTTAAGGGATGTTGACATTGATGTGGACCTCCCGGATGGTGTTACGAGCTCTGGAAAGAGCATGGTGACCATGCGTCTTGCAAGTTTGGGCGCTGGAGAGTCAAAAGAATATAAAACGAACGTCCAGCCTCAAAAAACAGGCGTTTTCAGCTTTAAAGCCAGCGCAGAGGCTGAAGGCGTATCTGATGAATCAGACAGCAAAACAACGGTTGTTGACCAGCCGAAATTAACGGTTACAGCCAGCAGCTCACGCAACGAGATTTATGTGGGCCGAGCGGTTGATTTTACAGTTAAGGTAAACAATAGCAGCACCAAAGTTGCCGAATCAACGGTCGTAAAAGCTGATGTTTCGGGCAACGCCAGAGTGGCATCTGCCAGTGACAACGGCAGCACGTTCGGCAGCGGCGTTACCTGGAGACTGGGCGCTTTGCAAGGCAATGCCTCCAAAGACCTTTCGTTTTCAGTAACGGGAACCGGAGCCGGAACAGTTGAGGCCAAAGTGGAAGCCAATGCTATCTGCGCTGATCCTGTTATGGCGAAAGCGAACGCGGATATCAAAGGTATTCCCGCCCTTCTTCTGGAAGTTATTGACGTAGCTGATCCGGTCGAAGTGGGCGCAGAAGAAACGTATATCATTACGGTCACGAACCAAGGCTCTGCGGCAGCCAATAATATCAAGATCGTTGCAACTCTTGATGGCATGAGCTATGTTTCTGATTCGGGAATGACCCAAGGTTCTGCAGCCGGCGAGACGATTACCTTCAGCCCTGTTTCCAGCCTGAGGGCAGGACAAGTTGCTGAATGGAAATTAAAGGCCAAAGGAACCAAAGCAGGGGATCTTCGTTTCAAGGTTGTTATGACAAGCGACGAATTAACTACGCCTGTCCAAGAAACGGAATCGACCTACGTTTATTAATTAGTATCTTAGAAAAGAGAAAGGGCAGCCAGATTTTTGGCTGCCCTTTTTTTATGTCCGGGATGAGGCCGAGGAAGAACGGGTCATTTCCTTTTCAGGATCTTGACCGCATGGTTCCCTATCCAGCCGGGAGGCCTTTCCCACTCGCCGTAATGATGCACTTCTTCAAAGTTCTTTTTGATATACGCTCCCAGAAGAGGGGAATGAGATTCGCCAAAGCTTCCTAGCCCGGCTTCTGTGGACGAGCACCGATTGCTCAGCAGCACCCAGTTTACTTTATGGTCTTCGAGCTCTTTGATGATGGTTTTTTCTTGTTCCTCCGGAATGGCGGAAAAATCAAAAAAGACAAGTTGTCGCGTGGGGGAAGGCTTGCCGGAGAGAAAATAGTAAAGGGGCTCATAGGGGAGGGCCAGAAACAATTCGTCTTTTGTCAAATTCTTCTCTATAAAATCTAAGGTAAAATAAACAGTGTGTGTCCACCAGAGAGGATTCTTGTAATAAATATTGCCCCTGCGATAAGGCATGTAATGGTAGGGGGTCTTAAAACTTTTTATTTCCACATTGTCATTGAAGATCCGCCTGATCGGCAAGATGAGGATTAAAATGGCCAACACGGCGACGAAATTTTTATTTGATCTCTTGACCGCGGAGCCGATCGCGAGAAAACAAATGGCAATGAGGAAAGGCTTGCCCCAGACGCTGCGGAAGTAAACGCCGCTGATAAGATATTCATGAAGCTGGAAGAGATAATAAAGAAGGAGCGCCGAGGCTGTCGAAAAAAAGGTTTTCCATTCTGCTTTTTCCGGGCCTTTGAGGGCGATAATTGTTTTTAGGAGGGAGATAAGCACCAATAGAGAGAAAGCCAGCTGAAGGAGCGATGCTCCGGCGTATTGGAATAAGAATAATTTTGGCAGGCTCAACAGGGATTCAAACAGCGATGGATAGCTGTCCTTAAAGGAGTCGGTCCCGAAATATTGGAAGCATTGCCTAATAATGTAAAAAGGGAGATCTTTTAAGAGAAAATAATGAAAAATAGTCAAAGCAAGGGGAAGGCCGATCAGGGCGGACAATGAGAAGTTCCTAAAAGCTTTGGAGTTCAGGCGCCCGTTCAAGAAATCGGTTAGCGTTATCGAAAGAAAGAAGGCGGCTAGGGCGGAAAGCCCCATATTGATTTTGACCAAGGAAAGTGTAAAAATAATTAACAAACAGGCATATAACGGTTTTCTCTCGGCGGTTTTTATGTAACAAAAGTGGTAATAAAGCAACATGGCGCTGAGCGTGATGCCTCCGAAGTGGTTATAGGTATAACTAAAATCAAATCCAAAGGCCCAGAACCAGATCGCCGCCCCGAACGCAAGCAAGGGGGGAACAAAAAGGGCTAGAGCGGCATAAATAAAGCAGCCGGAGAGAAGATTCAATAGAATTTGGCCAAGAAGGGCGGACGTGATCTTTACGCCGAATATTTTAAAGAACGCGGCATAATAATAAGGCATGAGAGGCCCGTAAAACCAGTGATAGTCATGGTAAGGGCGCTCGCCCTTCAGGGTTGCTTCGGCAACATACAGGTTTAACCCGTGGTCCCCCTGAGAAAGCCAAGGCTGATAGTCCAAATAAGGCGATAGGATGCATAATCCGGTAAGGAGAAGAAGCGCGAAAATGAATATATTGGATGGTTTCTTCATGGCATAAGCATTTCCGTAATCATTATAATGGAAACTCGCCGGTCCGCATTAGAAAATCGGATAATCTGAATTGAAAGGTGTCAGGCCCAGCTGCTTTGAAAATGTTTGGGAGCTTGATTCGGTGTTGATAAAGTTATGTCCTTTGCATTCGAGGTCAAGTATGTTAAAATGTCTTCCCAATGACGGTAAAAATAAAGCGTCTTCATCGGGTTGATCATTGATCGGGCGCCTGGAGAAGCTTTTAAAGTTTTTGGATGGATCAAACATGAAGAAAACCTCCATAGTCATCCCCGCAAGAAACGAAGCCGAAACTCTTCCTCTTACCTTGGAAAAGATCGGACAGGCTTTTCAAAACAAGCAACGCGACTACGAAATCCTCGTCGTCAATGACGGGAGCTCGGATGGAACGGCCGAAGTTGTCAGACAGATGAGCCAAAAGGATCAAAGCATCCGCTTGCTGGACAATCAGCCTCCGTATGGTTTTGGTTCCGCTATAAAGAAAGGGCTGGATCACTACGCAGGGGACTATGTCATGATCGCGATGGCGGACTTATCCGATGACCCAAAAGACATGCTTAAATATATCAAGCAACTCGACAGAGGCTATGACTGTTGTTTCGGGACCCGCTGGGTCCGGGGCACCAAAGTGGAAGGATATCCCGCCCTCAAGCTGGCCCTCAACAGGGTCGTCAATGCCTGCATTGGTCTGCTGTTCGGCATTCGCTATACGGATATTACAAATGCCTTTAAATGTTACACGCGCGAAACGATCGAAGGGATCAAGCCTGTGCTTTCCAGGCACTTTAATATAACCGTGGAGCTTCCGTTAAAAGCGATCGTCAGAGGCTATAGTTATAAAATCGTGAAAACAAATTGGCGCGAAAGGAAAAAAGGCGTCAGCAAGCTGAAGATCCAGGAAATGGGAAGCCGCTATCTTTTTATCGTTATCTACGTTTTCCTTGAAAAGCTTCTGTGTGGCTCCGATTATAAGAAAGTTCGACCAGATCCCGAGCAGAGGTAAGGAATGAAGGGCGCATCTTATGCTTGAAACAATACTTATTACCGGAGGAGCCGGGTTCGTGGGCTCCAACTTGGCGTTAAGTTTAAAAGAGAGAAGCCGCCAGAGCCAGATTTTTTGTTTCGACAATTTAAACAGGCGCGGATCAGAACTCAACGTCCCGCGGTTGCAAGCGGCAGGGATCCAATTTATTAAAGGGGATGTCCGCAACAAGAAAGAGCTGCTGGCTCTTCCGAGAATAGATGCGTTTATTGAATGCTCTGCCGAGCCTTCGGTCCTCGCCGGATTTAAGGACCCGGAGTACATGATCGACACCAATCTTAAGGGAACATTGAATTGCCTGGAGCTTGCCAGGCGCGACGGAAGCGGCTTTATTTTTCTCTCGACGAGCCGGGTTTATCCGATGGAAACGATCAATGGCGTGGAATTCGAAGAAAAGGAAACGCGATTCGATTGGCCGGAGGGCCTGGAACGGGCCGGCATCAGCTATCAGGGGGTCAGCGAGGAGCTATCGTTGAACGGGCCCAAATCGCTTTATGGGGCAACAAAGTTAGCGTCGGAACAGATCGTCACCGAGTATCTCGCCATGTTCGGATTAAAAGGGGTCATTAACCGGTTGGGAGTGATCGCCGGCCCTTGGCAAATGGGGAAGATCGACCAGGGGATCGTCGGCTTTTGGGTCATGGAGCACCTTTTCAACGGCTCGCTCAGCTATATAGGTTTTGGCGGGCGCGGCAAACAAGTCCGCGACGCTGTTCATATTGACGATGTTTGCGACCTTGTTTTTTGCCAGATGAATCGTCTCGAGGAGCTGAGCGGGGGGATTTATAATGTTGGCGGTGGACGGGCGAATTCCTTTTCGCTTCTCGAGTTAACCCGGATCGTGCAAGAAGCGACGGGAACATCCATTCCTATCGCATCAGACGCCGCAACCCGGCCGGCCGATCTCCGCATTTATATGACGGATAACAGCCGCATTCGGCAAGCGACCGGTTGGGCCCCTAAGAAATCCATGGCGGAGATCGTAAAAGACACGGTGAGCTGGGCGAAGGCCAATGAGTCCTGTTTAAAAGATATGTTTGGGCGGTAAGGGTTCGTCGAGATCAAGACCGGAACGCGTTCCTGGTCGCACGGCCATGCGGTTTTTCTATCGGAACGGGATTTTAAAAAGGAGAATTTTATGATTACTATTGAAGATTTCAAGAAGATCGAATTGATCATTGCGCAGGTCAAGGAAGTTAAGGAGCATCCCAATGCCGACCGGCTTTATGTCCTAAAAGTCGATACCGGGAGCGGAGAGCGGCAGCTGGTCGCCGGGATACGCTCCAGTTATAAGCCGGAAGATCTCCTCGGGCGGCGGGTTGTCCTTGTCGCGAATCTGGAACCTGCGGTGATCCGCGGCGAGGAATCGCAGGGCATGGTGCTGGCGGCTTCCGACGAGACGGGGATTTCCGTGCTGATGCCCGATAAGGACGTGGCTTTAGGCAGCCGCGTTAAATAGAACGCGCGATCGAAAAGAAAGGACCGGGCATGGCCGTCTTTACCGAATATATCCAGCTTTCCACCGAAGGGAATGCGGACGTGATAGACATTACGCCTCGTGTGAGCGAGAAGCTGCGAGCGCTCAAACTGAAGAAAGGACTTGTTAATATTTCGGTCATCGGCTCCACGGGCGCGCTGACAACCTGCGAATTCGAACCGGGATTGGTTGAAGATATCGCGGAGGTCTTTGACAAGCTGATCCCTTCCGGGGCCTATCACCACGATGACGCGTGGGGCGACGGCAACGGCCATTCGCATTTGCGCTCGTCGCTGGTCGGGCCCTCATTGGCCATTCCTTTCGATGATAAAGAACTGATCCTCGGAACATGGCAACAGATCATCTTTATTGATTTCGACAACCGGCCGCGCGACCGGAAGATCGCGCTGACATTTTTAGGAGAATGATTTCCCGTGATCGAAAGCCTCCCCCAATTTGTCCCTCAGCAGGCATGTTTGTCGTGTGACGGCTGCTGCCGGTTCAAGGAAGCCGACAGCTGTTGGCGGCCTTACGTCGCGCCGGAAGAAGCGCGCAGCAAAGGCCGGCTGGCCGAGGCCCTTGCGAAAGATATCGACGAGAATAATTATATAAAGACGGCCGAAGAAAAGGGGTGCTTTCATTGCGCGTTCTTTCATCCGGCAGATCACGTGTGCCATGTCTATGCAATTCGTCCGTTCGAATGCCGCCTTTATCCGTTCCTTCTCACGAAGGAGAAGAATCTTCCTGCCGTAAGCGTTCATTTAAGCTGCCCGTATGTTCAGGAACACGAGCATGACGGCTCGTTCAAGCGCTATGTCCGGGCTCTCAAGGAATATTTTCGCCAAGGCAATGTGCTGAAATTTGTTTTAAGGAATCCCTCGCTGGCGAAACGTTATCCGCAGCACGAAAACGAGATCAAACATCTCTTCACGCTGGTTCAATGACATGCCGGAACCGTTATTGCAACAACAGCTAAATATCGAGAAGTATTTGCAAGATCATGCTGAAGGGCTATCGGCCTTTTCCTTCGCGAGCATCTTTGCCTGGCAGGATTTCTTCCAATTCGATTCCCATGTGATCGAGGGGTGCTTGTGCATCTTCGCCCGCAACGAGATCGGGACTTTCCTCTATTTGCCTCCTCTGGGGAAGAACATCGCTCCCGGGGTCATCGAGGCATGCTTTGATCGGATGGAAAAGGCCAACGCCGGAAGCGGCGTTACGCGCGTCGAGAATGTCAGCTGCCGGCAGCTTGCCTGGTTCCCGGAAGAAAAGTTTTCCCGGTATAACAAAGGCTACGAATATTGCTACTATCGCCCGGACATCGCGGCTTTGAGGGGAAACGCTTATAAATCCAAGCGGTCTTCTTACCATCAGTTTATCAACAATTATGACCATCAGTATCTTCCTTACGAAGAGGGAATGATCGGCGAGTGCCTCGACCTCTACCGGGCGTGGGCCCAAGAACGCGCGCAAGCGCATCCCGACGACATTTACGGCCACATGCTGGAAGAAAACCAAAAAGTCCATGAGCGCGTTTTGCGGCATTTCAAGCGGCTGGGGTTGACGGGGCGCGTCGTCAAGGTCGGCCATAAAATCAAGGCGTATAGTTTCGGGTTTCCCGTCAATCCCGAAATGTTTTGTGTTTTTTTTGAGATAGCGGACTTGAAGGTCAAAGGCCTGGGCGTCTATATCTTCAGCGAATTCTGCCGGGACGCGGCGTTAGGATCGTACAAATTCATCAATGCGATGGATGACCTGGGGATGGAGCATGTGCAGCAAACGAAAATGTCATTTCATCCCGTATGCTTGCTGCCGGCCTATGTGATCACAAAAAGAAATAAGCCATGACGTCCTATCTCTGGAAATGTTTTGATCTTAAGGGGCGGCGCGTCGCGTGGGCGGATCTTCTGCACAGCAAAAAGCATCCGTTCTTCCTGGACAGCGGCCGCAACGATCCCGGCCGTGGGCGCTATTCGTTCATGGGATTCGATCCGTTCGATGTCTTCATCCATCAAGGCGCCGATACGCTGGACCTTCTTCAGGCAAGGTTTTATCGGTGCGCCGGGCGCGATCCCAAGGGATGGGCCGCGCCATTCTCTCCGTTGACGTCGGGGATCGTGGGGTGCCTAGGCTACGATTACGGATTGCGCCAGGAAAAAATCAAGTCAAGCGTCCGGGACGATCTTAATCTGCCCGATGCCTATTTTGGATTTTATGACGGCACGATCACGATCGATCATTTTGCCCAAAAGCTTTATATAACATCTTCGGGGCTTCCTGAACAGGACCCGTCGCGCCGAGAAAAAAAGGCTTCTTCCCGCTTAGAGGAACTAGCCGCGGAGGTGGAGGCGCATATCGAAGACATCCCGCGCGGCAAAAAATATTTTTCTTGGGGCGAAAAAAATATGGCCGTTGGTTTGAAGAGCAATTTTCGCAAAGAGGAATATATCCGCGCGGTCGAAAAAGCGCTCGAGCATATTGCCTGCGGCGATATTTATCAGGTCAACCTGTCGCAGAGGTTTGAATGCGATCTGCCGGGAAAGGCGTGCGATCTTCTGGAATTATACGGGGCCTTGCGGGACTTGTCGCCGGCGCCGTTCGGCGGATATATGGACGCCGGGGATTTTCAGCTGATCAGCAATTCTCCGGAACGGTTTCTTCAGAAGCGGGGCGGCCTCGTGCGCACGAGGCCCATGAAAGGAACGCGGCCCCGGGCGCAAGACCCTCGCGAAGACGCGAAGATGCGCCAAGAGATCAGCCAGAGCCCGAAAGAGAAAGCCGAGCTCTTGATGATCACGGACCTTTTGCGCAACGATCTGGGCCGCGTTTGCGCCTACGGTTCGGTGCGGGTCGAGGAAATGCGGACGATCGAAGAATACGAATATGTTTTTCAGGCGACATCGACGGTCGAGGGCCTGCTGGAAAAAGACAAGGATGCCTTTGATTTACTCCGGGCGTGTTTTCCCGGCGGATCCATTACCGGATGCCCCAAGATCCGCGCCATGGAGATCATCGAGGATCTGGAGCCGGCCCGGAGAGGGATGTACACGGGATCCATGGGCTACATCAATTTTGACGGCGGCATGGACCTGAACATTCTCATCCGGACGCTGCTGGCGCGGCGGGGGAAAATATATTTCCATGTCGGCAGCGGCATCGTGGCGGACTCGGATCCAGAGAAAGAGTATGAGGAAACGATGGTGAAAGCCCGTTCCCTGCGGGCCGCCTTGGGATCCATTTTATGCCGTCCGGCCGTTATTGTCGGAGTATCATGAAATGAAAAAAAAGTTCTTATTTCTGGACGGACGGATGGTTAAAGCGAGTGACGGTCTGATGGAGGCCCTTACGCCCGGAGTTGTCCGTCGAAAAGGGGCGTTTGAAACGATATGCGTTGTCCGGGGAGACGTGCTGTCTTTGGAAGACCATCTTGCGCGCCTGCTCAAAGGCCTGAAAGTTTTAAGGGTCCGCGCGTCTTTTTCGCGAAAGCTTTTGGCGGGGCGCATTCATCGTGTTCTGCGCGTTAATCATTTGAGGGATGCGCGCGTGCGTCTTGCTGTTTGGGAGGAAAACCGCCGTTCAAGGATCGCGATTGTTGCCGAAGTTTTTAAAAGATATTCCCCTTCCCGCTATAAGAAGGGTTGGAGCGCGGTCATTGCGGAAACCCGGCGGCCTCAGGCAAGATTCTCGCATATCAAGTCCTTGGATTACGGCTGTTTCCGACAGGCATGGAGCGAGGCGCAGAAAAAGAAACGGGACGAGGCGATCCTTTTAAACCGTTGCGGGCAACTGGTCGAGGGGAGCCGGACAAATGTTTTTTTTGCCAGGAACGGGGTTCTTTATACGCCATTGGTGCGCTGCGGTTGTCTTAACGGCTTGACGCGCCGGGCCGTGAGGGATTTATCGCGGCGGATGGGGATTCCCTGCAGGGTAACGGCAGCGGATGCGCGCGCGCTCAAGACGGCTGATGAAATTTTTTTGACCAATTCGCTGATAGGCATTATGCCTGTAACGACGCTGGAAGATAAAAGAGTGGGCTCCGGGGGCCCGGGACCGATCACAAAAAAACTCATCAAGGCTTATTGCGGAAAAAAGCATTCTTCTTGCCCGCCCCGCAGCAAGCCATTATAATACAAATATTATGAGCATACGGATACGATTGTGCGCGCTTGTTTTTCTGGGCGCGGCTGTTTTTGCGGCAAGCGGGGCCGCCCAAGAGCCGCTGCAGGAAGAGAATTTTCTCGACGATATCAAGGGCCATATGACCGCCGCCGCCGAAGAGAATGCCCGTTTGGCCCAGGAGAATGAAACGCTCAGGGCCCAGCTGATCGGCCTTCAATTGGAAGTGGCGCAATATGAGCAAGACATGGAAGACGTCGATCCCGGCTATCGGGAGGTTTCCCGCGAGCGCGAACCCGCCTCGGGGGAATGGAGCGACCCGGAAAGCGATGCCCTGGTCCAGGAAGCCCAGAACATTTATTTAAGCGGGCAAATGCTGGACATGGACGCGGCCCAGAAACTCAGAGAGCTGCAGCTCTACGATCTGCAGTACGAAAAACAGGAATTGCAGTTGGACCTTAAATCCGCGAAATATCTCAGCGAGAAGGCTAGAAAGCGGCAGAATCCGGAACTGGACGCCCTCGAGCAGGATCTTAAGATCCAGCGCGCAAAGTTGGATGAGATGGGCGTGAAGATCGCCGAGCAGGAAAAAGCTGCGCTCGTGTATCCTCAGCGGGTCGAATTGCTCAAGATGGAAAATGCCGCGCTCAAAATGAAGATCAAGCAGCTTAGAAAATTCTTGCAATGACAGGTTAGCCGGGCCTCCGGAGGTCTGGCCCCTATTAAGTGTTCGCTTTTTACAGGGAAATGTGATATACAATACCGTCTAAAATGATCATAAAAGGAGCCTTTCATGGACGAGATACTGGAAATTCTTTCGAACGATGCGCGCCTGAGCGCCGAAGAGATTGCCAAGCTGACGGGCAAGAGCGTCGACGCCGTCAAGAAAGCGATTAAGAAGCACGAGCAAAGCGGCGCGATCGTCAAATATAAGACGGTTCTGAACCACGATTTGATCTATGATTCGAATTCGTTCGTCCGCGCCCTCATCGAGGTGAGCGTGACGCCGCAGAAAGACGTCGGCTTTGATTATATTGCCGAAAGGATTTACAGCTTTCCGGAAGTGACGAGCTGTTATTTGGTTTCGGGCGCCTATGATCTTCTTTTGGTGGTGGAAGGCGAGAATATCAAAACGGTTTCGAACTTCATCGCCTCGAAGCTTTCGCCGATGGAGCAGGTGCGCAGCACATCGACGCATTTTCTCCTGCAAAAATACAAGGAAGACGGCCAGATCCTCAAGAAAAAGGCTCAGGGCAAACGGCTGAACATCTCTTATTAGAGATTAGCGAAAGACATTATGAAAGACATCAATATATCAAAAAAAGTGGAGACATTGGCTCCGTCGGGCATCCGGATCTTTTTTGATCTGGTGCTGGGCATGAAGGACGTGATCTCTCTGGGGGTCGGGGAGCCGGACTTTGTGACCCCGTGGAATATCCGCGAGAAGGCGATCTTCTCGCTCGAGCAGGGATACACGTCGTACACCTCCAACAAGGGCATGCCGGAATTGCGCCGGCAGATCACGCAATTTCTTAAGGCCCGTTACGGGTTGGACTACGATCCGGAAGAAGAGACGCTGGTTACCGTCGGCGTCAGCGAAGGGATCGATCTGGCCATGCGCGCCATTCTTAATCCGGGCGATAAGGTCTTGGTGCCGGAACCGTCCTATGTTTCGTATGGCCCCGTCGTGGAATTGGCGGGCGGGACCGTCGTGACGCTGCAAACGGACCTCACCAACGGCTTTAAGATCACGCCCCAGCAGATCGACCGCGCGTGCGGCAAGGGCGTCAAAGCCCTCATGATCAATTATCCCGCGAACCCGACCGGGGCTTCCTATACGAAAAAAGAGCTTCAGGCCATCGCGAAGGTCGTCAAGAAGCACAATCTGCTGGTAGTCAGCGACGAGGTATACGACGAGCTCACGTATGACTTTGATCATACGCCGATCGCGTCATTGCCGGAAATGAAGAGGCATGTGATCTATCTTAACGGCTTTTCCAAGGCTTACGCTATGACGGGATTCCGCCTCGGCTGGGCTTGCGGCCCCGCGAAAGTCGTCGCGGCGATGACCAAGATCCACCAATACACGATGCTCTGCGCTTCGATCAACGCGCAGATGGCCGCGGGCGAAGCCTTGAAAAACGGATTCAAAAGCGTCGTGGAAATGAAAAAAGAATATGCGCGGCGCCGGCGCTATATCGTCCAGGCCCTGAACGACATTGGCCTGAAATGCCATACGCCGGAAGGAGCGTTCTATGTCTTCCCGTCGATCAAGAGCACGGGAGAGTCGTCGATGGATTTTGCCCAGAACCTGCTGAAGAAAGAGAAGGTCGCGCTGGTTCCCGGCACGGCGTTCGGGAAATCCTGCGAAGGGTATGTCCGCATCTCGTATGCGTCGAGCTACGAAAACCTCAAAGAAGCGATCGCTCGCATCAAAAGGTATTTGGGGAAATAGCATGGCCGAACATTTAAAACAAGAAGACATCGATTTCGAGATCGCATTTTATAACGGGCTGATCGAAAAAAATCCCCATTTTGCCGAGGCCCTGGCCGCCTTGGGAGATTTGTATACGAAAGCAGGGATGTACAAAGAGGGCCTCATCATGGATGAGCGTCTCGTCCAGTTGAAGCCCGACGATCCTGTTGCCTGGTACAATTTGGCCTGCAGCTATTCTCTTCTCCGGGAGATCGAGAAAGCCCTGCGCGCGTTCAAGAAAGCCATCAACTGCGGCTATTGCGATTTCGATCATCTCGAGCAAGACAATGACCTCGATAACTTGCGCCAAGACCGGAGATTTCAGCAGTATTTTGCGCGCGTGAAAAGCAGAAAGCCTTCCGTCAGCGAAGAATGAACCGCCCTTAATCCATGGCAACAATCTCACAACCCGACCGGACCCTCCAGGAATCGATCGACCAGCGGACCTATATCCGCCTGAAGACGATCTTTCCCGTCGAGTTTACGGTGATCCCCCCATCCAAAGACCGTTGTGAAGGCCCCTGGCAGCAGGGCTACACGCGCAATGTCAGCAAAGGCGGGATCTGTCTGGAGATGATCCCTCCCGATGAAGAAGCGTTAAAGCGGATGCAAGCCAGCGAGACTGTTTTTGACCTGCGCATCGGGATTCCCTTAAAAGGCGAACCGATAAGCGCCCGGGCCCAAGCAATCTGGATGGAAAAAGTCCGGGAGGATATTTCCCGGAAATATCCTCCCGGACTTTTTCCATCCAGATTGCTTGGGCCCG
>JAKQAH010000084.1 GCA_029568545.1 Candidatus Omnitrophota bacterium | reverse complement strand
GTGATCGATAAGATCCGCCCCTTGATCCTGATATTATTTTCGCTAATATCCTCAACATCGTAATCCCCGGCATTCCTGACCCGGATCTTCACCGTCGTCCCGATGGAGTCGGGAATGTTCCACACAGCCGTGCAATTGCTGACCGCTTCCGCACAGTTGGTCACGCTGCTTAACGGCAGGATCGGATACGTGTCGCCGGTCGTTCCAAAATCCCCGTCCAGGTCATAATGGATCTGGACCGTCGGATAGGTCCCTTCCGGGTTCCAGTCAACATTCATCGTCGAACCAACCACATACGATAATCCGGGATTGTTCGGCACGTTCAGCGTAATCTGCCCTTCAATCTCAAAAGTATTCGCGCTAACAGCCTCGACGTTATTGTTGTTGCTATCCCGCACACGCACTTTTAGGTTATTGCCTAAGGCATCCGGCACCGTCCAGTTCAAGGGCACACTGCTTGCGGTCCGCCCCAACTCGATCACATGCGGAAATGTTGTGCCGCCATCTGTGGAATAATGCAAATCCACATTGGTGATAGCCCCGTAGACCGTCCAGCTGATCGGATACGACGCCCCGCCGCGCGTCATGATAATATCGCTGGCACTCGGCGCGCTTAAGCTGATCGAACCCTTAACTTCCAAACTCGGAGAGAGAATCTTGGCCACCACCGGCGGCGAAGGATCCACGGCCACCAGGCGCAACTTGCCCGCATAACCGCTGGTTAATGCCGTTGATGCAGGGTTCAAATACCATTGATAAGTAAACGGCCCTGCCGCTGTCGTGTCGATTGCTGCTCCGTTAATCGTCGTCCAAGGAGCCGCCCCGGTCGCCGAATACTGGATATTAGCCGAATGGATATCCCCTGTCTTCGTGAATACAATATCTTCCGTCGTGTTTACATCCCACGAATCATTGGCCGCTGGTGTTGTAAAGTTAAGATCACCGACAATCTCAAAATATCCCGCCCCGATCTTCTCCGTATTTAATGTGTCATTCCCTTCATTAGCCGGAATCGCCTGCGTAATCTTAACCTTGTGCACCGAGTTGTTGATGTCCGCATACGTTGTCGGCAGCGTCCACGCGCATTGCCCATCGTTCGATGTGTTCGTACATCCCGTGATCGGGATCCACGTCGGCGTGCCCGCGTCACCATTGTTTGTGTAATACAAGTTGACCGCCGTCACGCCGCTGCCTTTGAGCGTATTCCATGCGATCGTGTATTGGCCGTCCGCCAGGTTTACCGGTGCTCCGTTCTCCGGCGCCGTTATATTAAATGTCGCCGTGATCTTAAAATCGGTCCCAATATTATAAATATCCGCATCGGCTTGTTCCGCGATCCTAATCGCTCCCGTGTTCGTAACTGCCTGTGGCACGTACCAAGGATAACTCGTCGCCGATGCCGCAACAGTCGCAATCGGCACACCCCACTGGTATCCATCACCACTGTCTGAGTCATAATATAAATTCACGTTTCCCATGCTGCTGCCGTTATATGACCAAGTAATATTTTGTGTCGTGTTCGCCACCCATGTCTGACCTCCAATAGGTGCGCTCAATGTCAGGCCGCCGCGCGTCTTGAATACGACCGTCGATTCACCGAAAACATTTGCATTTTGAGAGTCAACAACTTTGATCTTCGCCGCTTCCGTGAAAGCGATCGTGTTCGGCAATGTCCAGGTCACCCCCGTTGCTCCCTGCGCCACCGCGATCGGTACCGCCACGGAGTTCGCAATAACACCTTCATATGTCCCGTCTTCATTCGCATCATAGAGTAGCGAAACTGTATTGATTTTTGTCCCGGTGTAACTCCACTTCACAATATTGTTATAGGTACTCCCGGCCTTTAACCCCACGATCCCCGTTACCGGTTCCGTGTATTGAGAATCTTGCGTCACGTCCCCCACAGTGATCACCGGATAGATCGCTATCGGCGATCCTGTATCAATCGTGATCGTTCCGCCGTAGGCCGGATTGGTATAGGTAAGCTTGATCATGACATTGCCGCTTTTCACATCAGGCACGGATGACCAAACATAATCGTTGCTCAAGTTCTGCCCGTCAAGATTGCCGGATCCCGCTTCAAGCAACTGATATCCGCCGCCGTCAACGTCATATTCGATCTTGACTTTGGGGTAAGCGGATGTCGTTGCATCAATAGCGCTTTTCGCGGTCCACCGGATCAGGGCCGTATTGCCGACGTTCCAGACCGTGCTGCCGCCGACAGGAGACACCAGAGATTCAAATGTCGGGCGCACCGCAAAGGTCGTCTGGGAAATATCTTCCAGCTGCGTTTCCGAGATGGCGGTATTGTTCCGGATCTTCACTCTGTATTCTTCCGAAACAGAATACGGAGCGTTCCAAACCGGGCTCAAGCTATGCTGACCATCCCCATTCGCAATATAACTGGCGCTGATCGCCGGCAAGGCATCGCTGAAATCATCCACCGCCGTATAGGTAATATTCTTATTGCCGATGGCTCCGGTCTGGTTCCAAGTAATGGGGATTGTATCATTGATCGAATAAACCAGCGCTGAGTCGGGAGCGACGAGACTTAACTGCCCTTTGATTGTGTATTCTAATCCTGCCGTTTGATTGTTAAGATTATTGACCTTTGTAGGATTGTCCCAATCTGAAACCTGGAAATCAATATCATTGGAAGGTGCAATCGTGCTCGGAATCGGATTCCAGGTCCACTGCCGGCAGGCTCCGCCGCAAGCGACTGTTCCCGTGTCTCCGTTCACATCATCAATGGTGATATCAACCCATGAACCATTGTTAATACGATACTCAATTTTGTAACCGGTGATAGCCCCGTTGGGCGTCCATTGAATCGTCTTAGAGTCACCCATAACAAGATTGTCATAATTCGGGGCTCCCTGATCAACGACCAAAACATTCAAAATGCTTCCGATAATCGCATTATAGGCCGGTGACAATCCTTCGACGGTCTGCCAGTTGGCATTGGTGACACTTTGGACCCTGACCCGCACGTACGGCGACGGCGCATCGGGGATGTCCCATTGACAGTATCCCGTACTTCCGGTCGCATCAGGATCAATAGAAACATTCATACACTGTCCAGTTGTCGGAACCCAAGTCGGCGAGCCTTGATTGGCATCTGTGGAATAATAGACATTAACGCTGCCCAAAGTTCCGGTATAATCCCACGTAACATATTTTTCTGTCGCAATCGGCAGGTCGATCGGAGAACCTGGGGCCGGATCGGTCACCAGAGTCTTAACATGCACATTCGTGATAGAACCTTTTACATAGAAGAAAGAATCGGAATTATCGCAGGCATCCGGATCCCCTTCCTTGCAGATGCGAATAACGCCCTGGTTGGTCATGATATCTTGCACGCTCCAGTCAACACCAAGGTTGCCAGCAGCGACGGAAGCGGCAACAAGTCCGCCTTTAGCGACAAGCGTCGGCGGCGACGTATCGGTCCATGTCGTTCCTCCGTCTGTCGATACATTGACCTTGAATGACGAGGCAGTACCAACCGGCAAAGGCCAAACGATCCTGTAACTGCTGCCGACCACTACGTTAGCCAGATTATTGTTCGGCGATGTCAGAGTTAAAACCGGCTTGATCTTGAAATTGGCTGCGGAATTGTCCTTAACAGCCGGGTCGATCAAGGAGACCAATCCGATGACAGCCGTATCAGAAACGGATGCAACAGGCAATTGGAAAGGAAACGGTTTAACGCTGTTGTTGTCGGATGTGACAATAACGGTATTGCTGTAAGATTCCAGATCCAAGGGGTCTCCGGAGTTAGTGCTATCATAATAAAGGGTAATAGCCACGTCACCGACATTGCCGGTCGTGCTCCAGTTAATATTGATCGTATCGTTCACTTTGTAGATCACAGCCGTGTTAGGAACCGTCAGTGATATCGAACCCCGGACCGTGAAGGTTTGCAGAGAATCGTCATACGTCGCCATTGCGGCGCCACCCAGACCGCCGACTGGATTATCAATGCTCTCGACACGGATACGATACGCCGTGGACGGATCATTCGGAACATTCCAGAGCCAGCTTCCGGCCCCGTCGCCGCCGTTATAATTATAGGGAACAGATTCGCCGTTAGGATAAGTCGGGTCTGGCCCTGTCACAACAATATCAAACGTATTGTTGTTATTTTTGTCCGCGCGGATCTTGACGTTCCCGATATTGCCGTATGATTTCCATTTGATATAAGCCGTCTCGCCGATCAGATAAACTTCTTCAGAAGTCAATCCCGGCTCAATATCGTAGATCTCGCCGCGGATCTGGAACGATGATGTGAGCTTAATAACTTTTAAATTATTGTTTAACTCATGGGTTAGGCCGGTCAGTCTCAACTGATGGGTTTTGGCCGCGCCGATGTCGATAATGCTGGCGCCACAACCGTCGGTCGCGGGAACAGTCCACGTGAATGATGTCGCTTGATCAGTCCCTTCCGGCCCCGGAGTAGGCCCCGGCGTTAACAATAAAGGCGTAGCGCAGCCCGAACGGACATCTTCGATCCTCAAATTCCCGATCGACCCGTGCTTGACATACGTGATCCCGGCGGAATTGTAGTTCGCGGGATGTCCGACAACCAGAACATCGGTGCCGACAGGAGATGTAACATCCAGATCTCCTTTGATAATAAAATCATCGGTCATATCCCCGTACACGGTCGTCGGAGCGGCCGCCGAGGCCACGCGGATGCGCACCGTCTCGCTGATATAGTTCGGGACCTGCCAGCTGGTGTAAGCCCCCACATCGATAATGTTCCCGTTGATCTGATTGGGATAGGTTAACGGCTCGTCATCATAGTCAAAGAACAGGTTCACGTTCGGAGGAACCGCCAGGTATCCGTAGGTATCCCAGGTAATGTCCGCATTGGAGCTGGTATCATCAACGATCAAGGTCGTTGCGCCGACAGACACGCCGGCAAATCTTTTTTGGATCGTCAAAGACGTTGAATCACCCGCGCAAGCTGTTCCTGTACAATCTTTAATATCGCTATCACTGGCCGAAACGATCATGATCTTGATATCGACGTTGCGGTCAACCGTATTAATAACTTGATCCGGATGATGCGCTCCGGAAGTAGGTTCCCCCACACATCCATCCGGATAGCCGACGCACCAGGTGTAAGGAGAAGCATCGTCGTCAACCGTCGCGATCGTGCGGGCGTAGTTATCAACACCATCGTCCAACGAATACTTAAGAACAATATTCCCAATGTCGCCGCTCTTGTTCCACGAAATAGCTTTCTCTTCTCCGATCCGCCAGATAACCCCGCCGGTTTTCGCAGGGGTGCCTGCCGCAAGCTGGACACTTCCTTTGATTTGCATGGAACTCGTATCGGAATAGGTAACGGCCGGGTTTGTGGCTTGTTCGACCCGCACAACAATATCCGGCTGGACAATGCCGGCTTCATCAGGAATCCTCCATTGAACACCCGTCGCACCGTCACCCGCGATCGGTGTTGCAGGTGTTAATTGCCCTGAAGGAATAACCGGGCGCGCGTCCCATTGGGCTTGACTGGTGCAACTCGTGCTTTTACACCATTTGAGATTGACCGGTTGCGTCCATCCGGTCGGCGCGACACTCCAGGTAATCGTTGCCGTATTATTGATCAGATAAACATTGGAATTTCGGGTAGCGCCTGAAATGTTTCCGGTCAAATTGAACGATTGCGATTCTCCTGCGGTACCGGTTTCGGGGCTGGGTTCATCCCATTTATAAACCTTGACCATGCATTCATCTTCATTGCCGCAAATAGCGCTGACAGGGATCCGCGTTGTCGGATTGCACGCCCCCCCTAACCCATCATCTTCATAAAGGTCCGTCCTACCCCAATTATAGGAAAGAGCACTCTCATCCAGGACGAATGATGTACTGCATCCGGAATCCGTATATAAGTTTTCATGAACGATCGGAACGGTATAGCTGCTCCCGTTGTCTTTCGAAAGCCCGATATAAACCCGCCCGAAATCCCCGTACGGCGTCCATTGGATCAGGAAGGTGTCACCCACACGGATCGACCCTAATTTGCCTACGTTGGCTCCCGTCGGAGCGCCGATCGTAATGCTTCCTTTGACGGTGTATTGCCCGTCTTGGTCAAAGACCAGGTCAGCTTTGCCCAATTCATAAATCCTAATGCCGATGTCCGTTCCAATCGCCGTCGGGGGAACCTGCCAATAGTAGGTGCCACCGGTCAGACCGGGATTTTCTCCCGGGTTGACGGAAATGTCTTCCCAACAGGAATGCGAGGTTATTTGGTCTTTACAGGGCGTAGCGCCGACAAGGTAACTTTTTGTATATTTGATACCGACATTGCTCATCGCCGGGCTGGACGGATGGCTCCAGTCGATCGGAACCTGCGTCGCAAGAATATTATCATAAACACGAAGAGTCGTTGTCGTGGCCGGATTGTCGAGACTCAAGGCCGGCATCAGCGTAAAGTCATCGCTCTCATCCGCGACCGACGTGCTGTCGGGCTTCTCGACTTTTACTTTCGCGCTGGCCGCCAACACCGTCGTGGGATCAAGAAGCCAGTTATAACAAAAAGTGTCCGCCGGGCAGGCCGTTCCATCCGACCGCTTGTAAGTCGGATAATCCGCCGCGACAAATCCTGTCACGGGATTGGTAACCCCCGGAGGCACCACATAACCGGTACCGGCCGGGTTGTAATAAAGATTGACGCTGGTAACCGTTCCCGATGATGTCCACTCAACGGTCTCAGTGCGCCCGACCAGCCATTGATCCCCGGAGGCCGGCTGGGTCACGGTGATGTTAGGCCTGATCTCAAAAACATCATCCGACGCGTTGGCAACTTGCGTCCAGCTCGCGCTGGTCGTGGATTGTATTCTGACCTTCATCGTCGCATAAGGAAGGTCGGGAATCGGGTTCCAGGCCCATGAACCCTGGCCGCCATATGTGTCGTGACTGCCAGAGTAATTATTATCAATAGCCACTCCTGTGGCAAGATTCACCCACGTCGGAGTTTCTTGATCTCCGTCAATTGCCCTCTGGACATTCACCGTGTCAAAATCGCCGTTAAAATTCCAGGTGATCTCGCGGTACGTATCTTTGATGTACCATACCTCATCGCCGTCGGGCGAAGTGACATCAATCTTTCCTCTAATCTCAAAAGGAGTATTGGACGCATCAAAGTCATAACCGTTGCCCAGCGTGGTATCGGTAATCTTGATCTTGATGTTCGTGCCCATGATGTCCGTGCCGCCGACCTTTTCTGGGATACGCCAGGTACAAATATCGTCATCAGCCGTGCGCGCCCCTTCCGCGCAGGTCAGAGCTGTTCCAATATAACTCGACCCTCCATTCGTAGAGATCTGCAAGGAAACAGTATCGTCGGGCACCAGCGTTGAGTTCGCATGCTCCCAAGTGATTTGATACGTATCGCCGACATACCACGTTTGGCCGCCATCGGGAACCTTGAGTGTTAACGGGGACATCTCCACGACAAACCAGTCCACAATCGAAGCCACGGTTGTCGTTTTACGGCTCAAATTAAGAGTGGTGGCATTCGCTATCTTTGCTAGAACGGAGACATTGCTAAGATCTGTGCTATCTGAACCGTCTCCGCCTGAAACAGAAATAACAGGAAATGCTCTTTCAAGGTCAACTGTACTTATGGTCGGTTGGCTTGCCGGCGTCAAACTGCCACTAGCAATCGTTGTGGAGCCCTTCTGCACCCTGCTCCCATCAGTGAACTCGATCACAAACCAGGAAATATTCACATGATCGTTTGTCGAACCGCTCGCGGCCCGGGTAAAGGTGAGAGTCGTCGCATTTGTGATCGTCCCGCGCACATAGATCATACCCTCAACACCGTCCGTGCCTGATCCGCCGGCAAAATTATGAATCAAAAAGGACTTATTAGTATCCACAGAAGTTAAAGAAGGTGTTAGTGTCGTTGTCGAGGTACTGCCGGCCGCAATCTGTGCCGTACCGCTCTGAACCTTAACCCGGCCGTCGAGCTCGACAACCTGATAGCCCACGGTCATCGCAGGAGGATCGTGGGTGATCTTAAGAGCAGCATATCCCGTTGGGAGCTGGTAACGCTCCAATTTCAATGTGTCAACATAACCGACAGGGGTATTAGTGGTATCTTTTCGATAAAGGGTGGCAAGAGGAGTCGTGGCCTCTGTTTCCGCAGCTTGGGCCAACTCAATGGCCCTGTCAATTATAACAAAGCTTTTATTCGCCGCTATAGGTTCAGGAAGGCCAACTTCTTTAATATAGATAGTTGGAAGGACAACAGTACTTCCGGAAAATTTCTTCATCTCCGTACTCGCCCCGGAGCCAAATTCGACAACATAAGCGCCAGCCGTACTGGTACCGCCTGTAGTACTCGGCTCCAACATATTGCGCTGAAGAACAACGCTCTGCGTATCCCCAAAATAGGACGTCCATATCGCGGGCCCCTCGCCTCCGGACTCGTTGGTTCCGCCTCTCACATAAGTGTTAGCTTGGTCGCACTTCCACGTTGTAAATATAAGCGATTTAGACGTATTAACGGCCGTGTCAAAATCTCCGTTACTGGTACTATCAATAGAGGCAAAATAAGCTCCTGCCAGGATATCTACATAGCCAACGTCCTGAACCAAGTTAGCCTGCACGGCCTCGGCCTCTTTGGTTTCAACTGTTTCGCGGGCAAGTTCTAACGGCTCACGAACCACAGGCGGAAGATAGGTCGGGATCCTCGGGAAAGGAACGCCGAGAACGACCATCGAAATGACCAGAAGATGAATAATGGCCTTGAAGCAGATCCTCGAAGCAAGAGGGCCTTTATTCCCTTGGACATAATCGCCTATGTAGACATGCGGTTTCATTTTAGGTTCACTTCTTTCCCGATCTCAGCGTTGAATCCTTCTCCTCTGCCGCCCTTAAAAATTTGACCGACTTGACAGTCTGCTTGCTCTTGCGCACATCTTTCGAAGTCTTGGTGGATTTTTCATATTCGATCTGGATGACATCTCCCGGCTTGATCTCATTAAGGCTCGCCTTATTCTTGACCTCAAGGTCCTTATCCCGGTACATCAGGATCTCATGCTCGATCCCCTGGCCTTCGTCGCTCTGGTCAATGATCGAAATAAATTCATTGTTAATAAACCCGACCTTGCCGCTGATCGTTTTGCTTTCTTTGACTTCATCGCCTGCTCCGCCCTTTGCGCCTTGCGCCGCTTCGGACACCCCCATATAGAGAAGAGAACAAAAGCATAAGCTCATCAAAACCATCAAGAAAGATTTTTGAAAAGTTCTTTTATATTGCATTGTCGGTCCTCCCAGCCTCTTTGACCCGCCCTAAACTCACAAAAGCAAAATCCCGGTTCTGACCTTGAACCGGGATTTCACTCAAAACTCCCCGCATCTGATCGCCTGTGACGACGCCGTACCAGCGCACGGTCGTGCCCTCGGCGTTCGTCTGGCTCGTTTTCCAGATCATTTTTCCATGCGATTCCTGAGTGATCGTGTAATCAAACGGCGAAAAACCGCGCGCCACAAGCCCCGAAGAAATAATCTTCCCGCCCTTGAATTGCAGGCGGTCCGTGAAGGTTTCGCCTGGCGCCCCTTGCGCCACCGGCATGAATTGAAGTTCCCAGGCAAAACCGCCGAGCCCGTAATTTTCTTTTTGTTCGAATCCGTATACTTGACTCTGCAAAGTTGTCACCCGCCGGGCAAGATCCTCCCGGGCGGTTTCAAAACCGCTGGCCGTCTTATTCAGCGTCTGCTGGAGCTCTGACTGATTGTTATAAAAATTGTAGGCGACAAATCCCAAGAACAAAATGATCAATGCGCCGGCCACCGCAAAAACAGGATTAGTCTTGCGAACGATCCGTGTCTGCTCTTCTTCGATCACATGCTGCTTGACCTCATCCTCAACCTTTTCGATGAACTCGTTCGACCCGACAAAGGCCTTGCGGTGAAGAAGTTTTGCTACCGCGGCGACTTCTTGATCCTCAGCCGCATGCACGTAATTTTCATAGGCCCGGCGTCGATTCGTTTCCGTTTCCATATCGGCGAACTGGCTTAAGACCTCGTTGATTTCGAAATTCATCTCCGGCATCTCGGGATTCCTCGGATGCCCTTGCCCGTCCGATATATATAGGGAACAGCTACTGTAAGGATATTTGGAAGGATCAGGATGCTCGGAATCTTTGGGAAGAAGATGGATGTATCTGGTCAGGCGCAGAAGATAATTTTCTTTCTGGACAATGACGGATTTGAAACGGCTTTGGAAGAGATGGCCTTTTTTCCCATAACGGCCGTTGTAGGCTTTGGTGTACCCGGAGTTCAAATCATGCATGATTTGAGAGATGGTCACGTTGTTCCTCAACTCGATCAACAGATACAGGCTTTTCGGAAGAAGCGAAAACGCAAACAGCTTGAAGCCATATTCTCGCTTGTATTCGCTTAACGCCTTGAAATACGCGTTGAAATCCTCCGCGTCATAGAACAAATCGCGCTCCTCATCACCCTTCGCGGTAACGAGGTATAAGGCGTTTTCTAAATATATTCTTGGCTCCCGTGGCACTTTAACCCGCCTTTTTTGCTCTCCATTGTCATCCTGAGCCCGAAGGGCGAAGGATCTGGCCTATTGAGATTCTTCGCTTCGCTCAGAATGACGAAGGATTTGAGCTATTTTCAACGGAGTGCCTGGCACTTTCGCCAAAAACCTAAAAAAACCGTTGGGAAAATCTCATTTTTTCCCAACTTGAACCCTTGTGCCTGGCACCTTGTTAATGAACATAAAAAAATCCAGGCAGTTTGCCTGGATCTGTGTTTTTTACGATTTCGGTAGCTTGCCGTTCCTTACGGGAAAAGGATGCACAGCTTTGCGCCCTCAGATCGCTCTGAGTTTGCCTTTTCGAGTCATATATTTTGTTCACTAAAAGGTTACCTGATAAATCAGCTATTGTCAAGGGCTCCCCCAAAGAAAATTTTACAATAACTTGACGTCAGCTTGACTTCACTAACGGTTGCAACGATCAAATCTCTTGCTACGCCTGTAACTTATTCATTGCCAATTAATTGAAGATCTTCCGTCTGAGCAGCCGGCTCTTGGGCATCTTCAATAATGGGTTGAACCGCCTCCTCCTGAACACCAGGAGTTTTAGACATTAACGACGGCGCCACCTGAACAGGGCCATCTGCCGTGGGTTTTGGCATGACCTTAGGCTTCAATTCCCCGCTTAAACGAGTGCCGTTAAAATAATACTCTTCTCTAATCCCTTTTGCTTTCTTTGAGTAAACATTGATCGTTCCGTCAATCGTCTCGCCTTTGACCCGCCCTTCCCAATAAACCGTTTCTTCGTCTTTGTTTTGCATGGTACCGAACTTTGTCGTCCCATCGTCATTCAAAGACACCGAATAGTTCGTCGGCTCATATTCTTTATCACGGAATACTTCCGAGTAGAATTTCTTATTTTCAAAATTCAGCGTATCTTCAACGGTACTCGTTTTTCCGCTTTTTTCAACCAATGTCTGCACAATCGCCCATTTGGAACCGTCCAATTCCAAAGGGACCTTTTCAGCCTCCTCCTCTTGAGCGGCCGCGAACCCCGAGAGCATGAAAAAAGCCCCAATAAACAATCCTATCAGTGTTAAAAATTTCATTGATATCCCGTTTTTTTTCATCTTAATCTCCTTGGTTAAATTAGTTTGCGCTCACCACTAACAAACACTGACTATGACTAAAAGTTGCGTCTTTTATTTCTTCCTAAAAGAAATCCCCAGGGAAAACCGCTGAGATTCTTTTCCTAAATTCTCCGGGAACGGCGGAAAAGGCAACGCGTCTTCAAAGCACTGGGTTAATAGGTCCTTGAGCCCTTCATCCTCCGTTCCGAAAAACTCCGGGCCTTTCTTAGGCGAACCGTTGGCGAAAAGCTCAAAATCGATCTTCACGACATCCTCGCGGCCTTCATATTTCGAGAAATCGGATTCTTTGAATTTGTCTAAGATCGCCTTGCGGACAACTGTGTAATAATCTTCCGTCGTGGCTATCGTATTATTTCCGTACCGTGATTTTTCTTCGGACGCGATATTCCCATCGCTTTTTATATCATATCCGCCGGCGGTTCCGGACGAGGCCAGGTCCTTGTATGTTTCCAGCCCCTCTTTGAGGTCAATGATCTCCTCGTTGAGCCGGACGATCTCCCGGCTTTTGGCTTCCAGTTTATCGGCGAGATCGTATTTTTCCTTGCTCAGCAGCCGGATAAGGGTTTGATTGTCTTCCAGCTCCGCCCGGATTTCGTTGATCTCTTCATCGCGAGTGCTGGCCAAGGATCCGACCCTATTATTCAAATCCGCCTTCTCCTGCTCCATGCTCTGGCGCTGAAGCTTCAGTTTTTGCAGATACTCTTCCTCCGCCCTTGCCAGCTTATTCTTCCAGAGGTCCTCCAATGCGGCCCGATCCTGTTCGGCTTTCTTATTTGCGATGCTCAGCTGGGCGGTCAGGTCCTGGATTTGGGACTCCAGCGACTGCTTGGATAGCCTCACCCTCTCCGACTGGGTCAATTCCGCCATCTTCGATTCTTTCTTTAAATCTTCGATCGAAGCCCGATACCTTGCCAGTTCGCGCTCCCTCTCCTCGAGATCAAGCGTCAACCCGCTTTTCTCCGTTTTCAGGGAATCGATCAAATCCTGCTGCCATTGGACTTTCGCGGAAAGTTGCGCCACCTCATTGCTTGTTCCCGTTTTAGCCGTCGAGAGCTGGTCCTGATATTTGCGTTCCAGAAGCGCGACCTCCGCCGCCCGCTCCTCGTCTTTCATCGCAAGGTCCAGCCTGGATTGGTCCCGCATCGCATCAAGCTGTTTCGTAAGATCGGCGACTGTTGCCTGCAACTTTTCCTGCATCACGAGAGACTGGTTTTGCATATCCCGTTTCTGCTCCAGCAATTCCCTTTGGCGTTTCTCCTCTAGCGCGGTAAGCTTGGCCTGCCATTTTTCTTCCGTCCCGACAATATTCTGCTCGGAGCTATTCTCAAGCAAGCTGATCTTATAATCCCTTTTCTCAATTTCGGTTTCAAGAGCTTTGATGCGGCTGTTGCTGCCGTCGCGCAATTCGCTGAACTGCCGGGTGAGGTCCACGACGGTTTCGCGCAATTCTTTCTTCTCGGCGAGGAAATTCTCGTTGAGCGCGCGTTTTTCCTGCTCAAGTTTCTCCTGATAGGCTTTCTCCAATAACGCCGCATTGTCTTTCCATTTTTTCTCAGCCTCGATCAGCCGCTCTTGAGCTTCGCTTTCCTTGATCGATAGTTGATATTGCTGGGCCGCCAATTCCGCTTCCAGTTCCCTGATCTGGCTGTCACTGCTGTTCTTGAGCATGCTCAAACGGTTATTGAGATCGACAACCGTTTGCCGCACTTCTTTTTTCCCGCCGAATAATTTTTGTTCCAAGGCCGCCAGCTCGGCATTGAGCTCTTCCTGATGCTCGGCTTGGCGCGCCGCCCATCTCGCCTGCCATTCGGCCTCTTTAGCCGCTAATTTCGCCTGCCCTTCCTTTTCCGAAACCGTTTGATTTTCACTCGCTCTTTCCAGCAAGGCAGTCGTTTTTTGTTCATGCTGGCTTTTCGTGAAAGCCAGTTCCGCTTTCAGCGTCTTGATCTCGGCCTCCAAAGATTCTTTGGCCAGCTGCGCGCGTTGAATGCTCGACGATTCCTGCTCGGCAAGCTTTTTCTCGAGATCAGCGACAGTCTGCCGTTCGATCTCTAAATCTTTCTTCAGGGCCTCTTCCTCGCGGGCATTGGCCCCTTTCAATTCCTGCATTTGGTCTTTTAAACGGGCGATTTCCGCCGAAGATTTAGCCGCATTGTCCTTCAAAGAATCGCTGGCTTTGAGATCTTTCTTCAATTGAGCTATTTCGTCGCGCAATCCCGACAGCTCCTCCTCTTTCTGGGTGATAGCCGTCTCAAATCCGGATTTCGTGTTTTCCAGCGCGTCAATAGCGGTTTGCTTGGCCTTGAGGTCGGTCTGCAATTGAACAATCACGCTCCCGCTGTCTTTGCGCAAAACCTCAAGAGCTTGGCTAAGATCGGCGATCTTTGCCTGCAGCCCCTCTTCTTGTTTCTTCAACTGTTCCTGATACGCCTGTTCGGCCTTCGCCATTTTATCGGCCCAGACCTGGTCATTTTCCGCGATCCTCGATTGCGACGCGATCTCGGATGCTTTCGTAAGCTCGGCGATCTCGCCATCTTTCTCAGCCAATTTTTCCTGCCATTTCTTATCCAAACTTTCCGCATTCGCCGCGGCGTTTTGTTCGATCGCTTGAATCTCGTTTTTATGAGCCTCGTTGAGCTGGACGATCTCGTCATTCAATTTCTTGACTTCATCTTCCAGCGGTTTTTTGACAGAAGTGATCCACGTCGCGCGGGCCGCTTCCGTCTCGCTGATCTGGCTCTTGAGAACAGCGATATCGTTCTGCGCTTTGGCCAAAAGGCTGCCCGTCTGGGCCAATTGAGAGGCCAGATCGGATTTGGCCGTCGTCAAGGCATCAATTTCCTCTTGCTTTCTCGAGGATTGGACCTGCAATTCTTCGATCACGCTGCTGCTGTCTTTCTTCAGAGCGCTTAACTGCTCTGTCAGGCCAAGGCGCTCATTCTCCAATAAAGCAATCGCCGTATCTTTTTCATCCAGTTTCGCCTGCCATTGCTGATCATTGGAAGTTTTATTCTGGGCAAATTCATCCGCAATGACCTTCATTTTCTTCTCATATTCTTCCTGCAAAACCGGGATTTGTTTTGCCAACTCAAACTTTTCATCCTCCAGCTGGTCAATAATAGTCTGCCTCTCTTGCAGTCTCGTCTCAAGCTCTTTCTGATGATCGTCCTGCAACTGAGCCAAATTCGCTTGCCATTGCTGATCACTAACCGCCCGATCCCTGCCGGATTCTTCGATAAGAAGCTTTATCTTCTTTTCATAGTCTTCCTGCAACGCCGGAATCTGTTTTGCTAATTCGAGCTTCTCACTCTCCAACCGGTCAATAGCAACTTGCTTCTCCTGCAACTTCGTTCCAAGCTCCCCTTGATAATCATTCTGGATTTGAGCTAACCTCTCCTGCCACTTTTGATCACTGACGCTCTGATTTTGCGCAAATTCGTCTTCAACCGCTTTCATCTTTTTCTCGTACTCTTCCTGCAACGCCGGAATCTGTCTTGCTAATTCGAGCTTCTCACTCTCCAATCCATCGATAACACCTTGCCTCTCCCGAAGTTTCAACGCAAGCTCTTTCTGATGATCGTCCTGCAACTGAGCCAATTTCGCTTGCCATTGCTCATTAACCGAAGCTTGATCTTTTTCCGCGATAGCTGCCATTTCCTGCACCTTGGCATCATGCTCTTTATTCAATGAATCCATCGACGCCTGCAGCGCAAGAACCTGATCTGCCAGAGATTGTTTGGCTGTGTCCATTTCCGCTTCTTTGGCCGCCCACTGCATCTGCCATTTCTCTTCCGACGCCAAAAGATCCCGACTGGCATTTTCTTGGAGCGTCTTGATCTGGTTTTCATAGTCCGCTTTAAGAGCAACACTTTGAGCATAAAGATCTTCCATCTGATCTTCTAAAGGTTTTTTGGCAAGCGCAATCCCATCCGTATAAGATTTTTTCAAAGCCTCGAGCTCATTCTGTGAAATTGAAAAACGCTCTTGAAGCTCGCCCAGCTGCTTTTCCCGGGCTTCCAAGTCACTGGTCAACTCCGCCATGCTTCCGTTAAGAAACTCGATCACCGAAGCGTCCTCGCCGGTCTTGGCTTCATGTTGTTTCTGGAGAACCACGATCTGGGCGCTGAGTTCCGCAACTTTCGCCTCAAGAGGCTGTTTGGCCAGATTGATTTTTTCAGTCCGGGTCGCCCGGTCAATTGTTATCTGCTTTTCCAGGGTTTTGATATCGTTGTGGGCCAGCGCAAAGGCCTGTTCGCTGGCCTGAAGCTTAGCCGCAAGCTCCGCGTTATTTTGTTTGAGCAAATCGATGACGTTGTTTTGGCCTTCCAACTCGGCCCGCAATTGGTTCACCTGCGCGGCAGTTTTGACATTCAAATCATTGAGTTGTGTTTGATAATTCTGTTCCACGGACGCAAGTTTTTCGACCCATTGGGATTCGTTCTTGAGCAGGTCTTCTTGCGCGCCTTGGCGAAGGGCGTTGAGTTCGTTTTCATATTGATGTTTCGTAGCAATAAAATCGACGCTCATATCCTCGATTTTTTTCTCGAGCGGTTTTTGCGCAAACGCAAGCTCTTTCTCATGAACCCTTTTGGCTGCGGCGATCACATCTTTTAAGGTGACAATATCCCCTTCCAGCTTATTGGCCCGCTCGCGTTCCCGGCTCAGGTCAGATTCCAGCGCGATCTGGTCTTGGCGCAAGGCATCAATGAGATCTTCCCGCTCTTTGAGCCGTATTTGAAAATTATCGGTTGCGCTGCGGGCCTGCTCCCTTACCGAGGCCAATTCGCCCGCCAAACTGCTGATGTCTTTTTGCGATTGCTCTTGGCTCGTCGCCGATTCCTTCTTCAATGATTCTTCCAGCGTCCGTAATTGGCCCTGATACTGCGCCTCGAGATTCTCCAGTTTTGCTTGCCATTGTTTTTCGCCGGCTAAATGCTCCTCGACAAACTGTTTCTTTATGGAAGAGATCTCCGCCTCTTTCTCTTTAAGGTCGGACAGCAGCTGCTCGATGCGCTTGTCCGTTCCTTCGTTGACAACCTTCAATTCATTCGTCAATTGCGCGACTTTCGCCTCCAGCCTGGCCGATTCCCGTTCCAAAAGTTTTTTGCGCTCATTGTACTGCGCCTGATATCTCTTTTCGGTCGAAATCAATTTATCCTGCCACTTTTTCTCGACGGCCAACGCATCCTTGGAGGACCCTTGAACAGAGCTGAGGATCGTATCGATCTTCCCTTCATATTCGTCCCGGACCGTGACCAGCCCCGCTTTCAACTGTTCGATCTCCTGCTTAAGCGGGCCTTCCACCGCGGCAACCTCCTCATAGCGGTGCATTTCGCTGCCCAGAAGGCCGCGGCGTTTGTCCTCCGACGCTTTGACCTCCGTGACCGCCCTGGCGGGGGCCTCTTCCACGACCGTCCGCTCGCTTGTCGTCAGCGTTTTGCGCCTTGCGGCCCGCGCTACTTCGTCCTTTTTCTCGGTAAATTTGACGGAATCAGATTCGAGGATATCCGTGCGGATGAACATCACGACGATCTCCGCCATCGAATTGTCCGACAGCACGGAGATCAGCCGCGCATCGGCGATTTTCTGATCGTTGCGGATGATCTCGACGGTATCGCCTTTCTTGACGCCGTCATCCGTCCCGATCGGAACCATGTAGAGATGATTTTCTTCAACCTCGACAATACCCGGGATAATAACCTCACCCTCGGCAGATCCGGGCCGCGGGGATAATATCAGGGCAAAAGAAAAAAAGACAAAGCCCAAAAGAATGAGAATACGTTTGTTCTTCACGATGCTGACCTCAAAGGTAAAAGTGATTTTTGGATGGCGATGGTCATCGGCCTATTTAGCAATATTCTTTTTGTACCATGTTTGCCACGTCAGGACATATTTTCTGACCCAATTGGCATCCTTTTCGTTGGGCGCATAAGTAAGATATTTCTTGAAATGCTCGATCGCTTTCTCCCGGTCGACCAGATGCTCAGCATAGATATAGCCCAGGTTGTAGTTGGCATAAGCATCGTCGGGCTTGAGCTCAAGTACCTTTTCGAACTCCTTGATTGCGCGTTTGTACTCTTTGTTTTTGATATTCGACACCCCAAGATTATAATGCATGTCCGCCGTCTCACTGACAAGTTTCCGGTTATGGCGGGCCAAATCGGCAAATTTCTGGGGAAATTGCGTGGCTTCTTTCGCGAGATAGATATTTTCTTTCTTGATCTCTTCTTGCCGTTTCTCGGAGGCCTCCAGTTCAGCCCTCAGAAGATCCATCTTTTTTACGAGATCGACGCCTTCGTTCTGGGAGGACCGCAATTGCTTCTGCGCTTCCGCTAATTGTTTGGCCACCGCGCTGTTTTCCTGCGTCAGCATCGCCACTTGCTTCTTGAGGCCATCCATCTCCGCTTTCACCTGGTCCCGGATGTTCTTGATCTTGACATCCTCGTCTTCCTGCGCTTCCGCGAGAAAGACGGCGAGTTGGTCTTTTTCCGCCGTCACTTCCTTCAAATGCTTCTTGAGGTTTTCCACGGTAGCTTCGTTCTGCTGGGCCTTTTGGGCCAACGACTGCTTTTCACCCATGAACGCCTGGTTCTCCTGGGTCATCTTATCATACGAGCTCTTGATGTCACTGCACGCTTGGTTTTCCCGCCGCAAACGCGTGATCTGCTCCGTGACGCTGCCTTGGTCCACTTTCAACTTCTCGTAAGCCTGCATCAGCGTCGCGTTCTTATCCCGCAGACCCTGAATGGTCTGAAAAGCGCCGGCGCTGTCATTGGACAGCTGCTGATAAAGGCGGTCCTTCTCGGCGAGCTTAGCCTGGCATTCCTGCTCTTTCTCCTCGAGAACGGCCTTGTATTCCTGGGCTTTCTTCCCGCCGAACATATCTGAGAACGAAGCGCTATCGGCAGGGGAAGCGCCCAGCGCAGCTAAAGCTGTCGTCAACACGGCCCAATGTAAGATTCGATTCATGCCCGCCTTCTCCTATCGTTTCCCTTTTTTACGAGTCCTTCTCAGTCACGAAAAGATTTATACTCCAGCTTCCCGAACTCCGGCCCATAGACTTCGTCATCGATGCCTTCAAAGGTCTTATAATCCTTGAATTCTTTCGTTCCGTCTTCGCCGGGGTCCACATCCCCGGTCGTCACCATTGTGCCATCCACAATGTGCGGGGAGATCATGACGAGCAGTTCGGAACGCTGCGTCCGCTTGCTCTGGTTCTTGAAAATATTCCCGAGCAGAGGGATGTCGGACAAGATCGGAAAACGTTTCGAGATTTCGGTCTCTTCGTCGCGGCGCAATCCGCCGATGATGATCGTCGCGTCATCTTCCACCATCACGGTCGTTTCGGCCATCGACGTGTCGATGATCGGGATCTGGTTGCCGCTGGGCGTGATCAGCGTATCCACCCGGCTGCTGACCTCGGGCTTGATCTTCATCGTGACATAACCGTCATCATTGATCGTCGGTGTGACAGAAAGCTGGATGCCGATATCGACAAAGTTGACATCTTCCGCGGTTGTTGTCGTTGTCGAACCGGAGGTTGTGGTCGTCGTAATATAGGCTTCCTTGCGCCCGACGTGGATCCGCGCCTCCTGATTGTTGACAACGGCCAATTTAGGATTGGAAAGAAGCTTCGTCTCGCCCAATGTTCCTAAAAACTTCATCATTACTTCAAAATTCGTGCTTCCCTCTTCCATCTTCCCGAAAAAGATGCGTTCCGCATAAGTAGTTTTTGCCCCGGCGGGCGGATTTTCGTCCTCAGGCGCAATCTCCGTGAAATCATCGATGAATGTTTGTCCGGCACGCACGACAGGCTCAAGCGGATGGCTGCCCAGGAATGAGCCGCTGCCGACAAGACTTTTAAACATCCCTTCCCATTCAACGCCGGTCTCCAACGTATCGGAAAAATCCACCTTAATGATCTTGGCGTCGATCAAGACCTCTTTGGTCTTTTGATCCAAGGCCGCAATGATCCTTTTCATGTCTTCCATGCGGTCCGGTAAGGCCTCGACGACCACCTGGTTGCTGCGCTCATCGGCCCAAATCGATCCCACATTCTTCTCATTGAGCTCGCCCCGCAACCGCTCCTCGACATCGGTCGCAACGGCATACTGCAGATTGAAAACCGTAACTTCGCTTTTCCGTTCCAAAACCACCAGCGCCTCTTTCATTTCCTTGATCTTTTCCACCGTGTCAACCATCAGGACCGTTCCGGATTCCTGGTCCACAAGGATGCGGCCGATCTTGCTTTTCAGCGTATCCAGGAGGTCGAAGGCTTTCTCGGGAATAGCATATTTCAATTGATACATTTCGACCTTGCGGATATCACCGAAACTGCGGCCGTAACGCTCCTCGTACTCGGCCGACGTCATGATATAGAAAATATCCCCTCTTTTTTCGTATGCCAGATTGTTCGTAAGCAAAGTGATATCGAAAATATCCTGCAGGGAAATCTCCTTCAGTTGAAGCGTGACGCGCCCGCTCACGGCCTTGCTGGTAACGATATTGGCCCCGCTTCTCAGGGATAGATACGTGAAGGCATCATTGACATCCATGTTGCGCAAATCCAAAGTGATGCGCTGGTTCATATCGACGTGGCGGGGCCGGATGGATTTCGGGAGCGTTTGTTCAGTTTCGCTCGCTGTTTCCTCTTTCGCGGCCTGATCGATCGTTGCGGCGGCTTTTTCTTCCGCAGGCTCCCCGAAGCCCGCGCTCTCTTGCTCATCTCTTAAGTCTGCCGGAACATCCTGAACATTTTCTTGTTCCTCAGCTGCGCCTAAATTTTCGAGGTTCCCGGCCGCCGGCGCCGTTGTGTCAAATAACCCTTCATCTCCGGCGACAATCGTTTCAGGATCATCCGGTTCCATGGCGTCCTGGGCGCGCAACGCCGATTGGCCGCAAAACACCGCAATAAGCGCGAAAATAAATATCAGGTATTTTTTCATATGATGATGCCCGTTATGCTTCAGCGCAATTCCATTTCTTTGCCGTTGTCATAGGTCAAAACCACTTTGTCTTCAAAAATCGCTTCGACCTTGATCCGCCCTTCGATTTTTTGCCCTCGTTTGAGGAAATAAATCTTTTTGGTCTCCGTGTTCTCCACCATCACGTCCGGATCGTCGGACCATCCGATCCCCACCAATCCCAGTTGCTGAGCGAGGATTTCCGATTGCGAGAGGGTTTCAACGACAGGGGCCGTTACTTCGTCCGTTTCATCCGCCCCTTTTTCCGCAATGGCCCCAAAGTCGCCAAACTTGAAAATATCGCGTCCGCGTGGCCCATCGAGATAATAGTTGACCTTCTTGCTCGATAAACCCGCCAACGGTATTTCTTTGGCGGCCCGGGAATTTTTATCCCCGAATTCGGGAATTTTTTTGATCCTGCTCAACGACATCAGGAAATTCCCAACGAGATAAACCGCCAACGCCAAGATGCAAACCTTCAGGATCTTATTGAGCCCTTTGATATCAGGGAGGGCTTTTTTAAAAATCGGCCCCGAACGGGCGCGCTCCAATAAAAAAGAAAGACGGCCCCTCAAGGCCGAAAACGAAAACAGGCTAAAAGACCGCCGCTTGATCTTTTGCTGGCTGACATCCTGTTCTCTCGGGTCCTCTATTAAGTCGAGTAACTGTTTTTCAGGAGTAGTGGATCTTTCCTGTGCCATCCGGTCCGCATTTCATTTTGAACGATATCTTCGATCACACCGGCATCGACCACAGATTTGTTGCGCATGACCAATTCCTTGAGCGCCTTGTGGCACAGCATCGTTATCCGTCGGGGATAGCCCTGTGTGACATGGTGAATTTCCGCGATTGCGTCCTTTAAGAACAAATGCATCCGCGCCGTGTACCCGGCCCGCTCGATGCGGAAGCCGATCATCTCTTCCGTCTCCTCGAGGCTGAGGGGGTTGAGCGTATATTTAAAACTGATCCTGTCAAAAAAATTCGGGATATGGATGATCTTCTCGTGCAATTCGGTCTGCCCCAGCAGGACCAGCTGCAGCAGCTTGTATTCGTTGGTTTCGTAGTTCAGCAGGACGCGCAGCATCTCCAAAGACCTGTCGCTTAATTTTTGCGCTTCGTCAATGATCAGCACGACGGATTGATTCTCCGTCACGCCTTTCTGAAAAAGGAATTTCTCGAGGGCTTCGCGGATATCCAACGACATGGCGCCGGACATGTCGTTGAGAGAGATCTGAAAATTGCGGGCCAACGAATAAAGAAAATCGCGCTCGCTCTCAAAGGTTGGATCAAGAATGATATGGAAAATGACATCCCGGCGGGATTTAAGCTCCTGGATCAATTTGCGGGATAATGTTGTTTTGCCGGTGCCGATGTCACCTAAGATCACGCTTAAGCCCCTTCGCAAACGCAACTCAATGATCGTGTTGGTGAGGGCCTGTTCGTGCTCTCGGGAAAGATAAAAAAAATGAGGATCGGGACTTGTGGAAAATGGCTCTTTCTCGAATCCAAGAACTTTATAATAGCTCATAGTTCCTTTGTCACGAATGATTAACGGTCAGGATCCGCCGCGGAAACACTAATATTTATAACTATAAATAAGTTATCAAAACCTAAAAAGGGTGTCAAGACAAATCAGGGAAATTTGCGAAAGTTTTTGAAAAGAATGAACTTAGAAAGAAAGGAATATGATGCGCAGGCAGAGCAAAAGGCCCATTCTCAAAACGATTTACATTTTTTTATGATTCCTTTAAAAAAGTGATGACCGCTCTGGGAAAAAACGTTCATCTTTGAGGATTTTTGGGCCTTGCTTTTTCAACCCGAATCAAAAGTTGGTTATTAAAATCCTTCGTTTCGCTTAAAGCGATTTCCGTTCTAAAAGCTATCGGCATTATGATGCTCCATCACCAACCGCAAGTTAAAAGCCACAAACCAGAATCCTTCAAGAAGTCTCTAACCTATTGGAAATAAATAGATTTCAGCTTAAATAAAAAGTTTTATGGAAGAACCCCGGCAGGCGGATCTCTATAGACCTGAGTATCAGCATCACTTTTTTGTTTTTCCAGCCACGCTCTGAACCCTTGATATCTTTTCCGCGCCCTTAGCTGTTCAAAATAAGATTCGCGTTTTAAAGAGAAAAGGGATTCGTCAGCGCGACGGACCTCGAGAATTCTGAAAACACCATATCCTTTGTAGATCGGCTGCGGGGGATAAATGCTGCCCGCCTTCATTTCGATCATGTCGTAAACGGCGTTCTTAGGAAATTTCCACATCTCGATCAAGAATTCCAACGCGACGAATCCGGGCTGGCGGAACGCTCTTGCCTCTCGCTCTTTTTGCCGATCTTGATCGGCCTCTTGTTGCCAGAACAGAGGATCGGCCATCGCTTGTTCATAAAACTTTTGAGCGTCTTCTATTTTTTCAAACTCGGCCAACTCAACGCTAAGACTATTGTATTCGTTCAGGAATTCCTGAAACGCTTCTTCTTCGGTCACCGGAGTCTCGATGCCCGCAAGGATCTGATCCTGCAATTTTTTGACCTGAACAAGATGGCGCATTTGATTCTCGAAAACCGCGACCGATACGCCGATCGTATCGCGCGCCCATTTCGCGTACGCTTCAGGATCCTTCTTTCGGTCAAACGAAGCGGAACTGCCGGTGAGCGTTTCCGCGATCTTCGCTTCTAATTCCTCGTCCGTGACCGCGATCCCGCGGCGATGCGCTTCATAAGAAAGAAACAGATCGTCCCAAATACGCTTTTCCAGCTCTTCGCGATTATGCGGAATGCCGCCCCACGGAGAGTTGAAGGATAAAACGGTTCTGAGAACAAAATTGTAGTTCTCCATCGGGACCGGTTGCCCGAAAAACGTCCCCGCAACTTCTTGCGCTTGCGCACCCGGCACGGATAAACCCATGAGAACAGCGGCAAAAAACAGGAAGGAAATTATTTTTTTCATGGTTCGCCTCGTGTTGAGAAAAATTTTTTATCCGCATATCAGAGGCTCGGAAAATTATGCGACAAGTTTCACGGCAGCATTCCTCCGGCTTAAAAATGCCTTTAAGCCATCTCTTTCGTCCGTGTCCAGATCGCATTCCCGGCGGTCAACGCCAAAAACATCGCTTAAGGCATTCTTGATGTCCGCTACCGCCCGGGGGATATTGGCCACAAATTCCGGATGTGTCCGGCCCCGGCGATATTCGGGAATATCTTTGGGAAGATGCAAATAGCGCTCCATGGCGGTGAGATCAAAATCATAAAGGATAGTGCCATGATGGAGAAAGAAATGCCGCCCGCGTTTTTGCGCGTTGCCGGATACCTTTCTTAGGCTTTCCGCCAAGGCAATATCCGAAATCGGGCAGAATACGGTCTCGACATCAAGCATCTTCAACGCGGCGATCACTTTCCCGAGAATATAGGCATAGGATCCGCGCAGGTCCGCAAGCGGAGATCCCGGGGGTTTCGGTAAAACAAGGCTGTAATTGAGGCATCCTTTGCCCTGAACGACCGTTCCGCCGCCGGAGGCGCGCCGCAGGACCGGGACGCGGTCCTTGCGCGCGGCATCGATCTTGATATCGTCCTGCTCCTTGCCGATGCGCCCCAAAACAATGAATGTTTCCGGCGATTCCCAAAAGCGCAACACGCCCCCGCTTTTCCCCTGCTCGGCCAGATGCAGCAAGACCTCGTCATAAAGGATATTTTCTTCGGGACTAGGGAAAGAAACATCTTTTAACAGCATGAGCTATCGGCTTTGGAAATAACTGGTATTGATATCGCGCGCGGCTTTAACTTCGTCGGGGCGCGCGATCGGCATCGTCTTGGGAAGGCCCTGGAAGGTCTCGGGATGCGTTTGGCTCAGCTCGTCGGCCTCGAACATGCACGCGATGAAGCGGTCCATGCTCTCTTTCGACTCGGTTTCCGTCGGCTCGACCATGATGGATTCTTTGACCGAAAGCGGGAAATAGACCGTCGGCGGATGCAGGCCCTGGTCGATCAGGAATTTCGCGATATCGATGGCGTGCACGCCCCGCTCCGCTTGGCGCGACGCTGAAAAAACAGATTCGTGCATGCAGATGCGGTCATAAGCCAATGCGAAACGCTCTTTTAAGCGCTCTTTCATGTAGTTGGCGTTCAAGACCGCATGATTGCTGACATCCTCAAGCCCTTTTTTGCCGGCCATGAGAATGTACGCATACGCGCGCAGCAAGATCGAGAAATTCCCGTAAAACGACGCGATATACCCGATCGATTGGGGATAATCGTAATTCAGATAATACGTGCCGCCTTTGCGCTTATCAACGAGCGAGACCGGCAAGAACGGGACCAATTTTTGAGTGACCCCGACGGGCCCGGCGCCCGGGCCTCCGCCGCCGTGCGGCGTGCTGAACGTTTTATGCACATTGATGTGCATGACATCGAACCCGATATCTCCCGGCCGGCAGCGGCCCAGGATCGCGTTGAGATTGGCCCCGTCGTAGTACATGATCCCGTCCACCGCGTGGATCATGGCCGCGATCTTGTCAATCCCGGGATCGAACAGCCCCAGCGTATTCGGGCACGTGAGCATCAATCCGGCAACCTCATCGGTGATCTTGTCCTTCAGCTCGGCCAGGTCCATCCCGCCGTCTTGATTGGAACGGACGGAAATGATTTCATAGCCGGCGATGGCGGCCGTGGCGGGATTGGTGCCGTGCGCCGAATCGGGAACGATGATATATTTTTTCTTGTTGCCCTTGGCCTTATGATACGCCGCTATCATCATGACGCCGGTCAGCTCGCCATGAGCCCCGGCTAACGGCTGCATCGTGAAACGGTCCATGCCGGTGATTTCACAGAGTAATTGTTCCAGATCATAAATGACTTCCAGCGCCCCCTGGACCAGCCGCTCCCCCTGCTTCAATTGCGGCAGCAACGGATGCAGGCAGCTGAAGCCTTCCATGGCCGCGACTGTTTCCGTGAATTTGGGATTGTATTTCATCGTGCAGGAGCCCAGCGGGTAAAATTGCGTATCGACGGAGAAATTCCTTTGGGAAAGTTTTGTGAAATGGCGCACCACATCCAGCTCGGAAACCTCCGGCAGCGGGCATTCTTCCTTCCGGCGGTATTTTGCGGGAATTTCACCCGCGATCCCGACATCGGACCGGGGGTTCTCAAATCCCCGGCGGCCGGCAACGCTCTTTTCGAATATTAAATCCATAAAACCATTTTCCCTACATTGGAGCGCGGCGCGCCCCTCCATTTACACGTTCTTTAAAACCTCTTTCAACGCCCGTACATACGCCAGAATTTCTTCTTTCGTCCGCTTTTCCGTGACCGCAACGATCATGTAGCGTTCCATCCCCTTATAGTAACGTCCCAACGGAAATCCCGCGGCAAATCCTCTGTCGATCATGGCTTCGACGACGATCGAAGCGTCGACCGGCAAATGCACCGTGAACTCGTTAAAGGTCGGCGAGCTGCGCTTCACTTCCACGCCGTCGATCTTCCCGATCTCCCGGCGGGCGAATTCCGCCTTGTCGAGGTTCAGCTGCGCAAGCTCCTTGAAACCCTGCTTGCCCAGCAACGATAGGTAGATCGCGGATTGGACCGCGCACAGAGCGACGTTCGTGCAAATATTGGACGTCGCTTTCTCCCGTCGGATATGCTGCTCGCGCGCCTGCAGCGTATTGACAAAACACCGGCGGCCCTGGGCGTCAACCGTCTCGCCGACGATGCGCCCGGGCATTTTGCGGATATATTTTTTCCGCGTCGCCATGAACCCGAGATACGGCCCGCCGAAATTCAGCGGCAGCCCCAGGCTTTGCCCTTCGCCCGTCACAATGTCCACGCCCATCTCCCCCGGCGTTTTGAGCAATCCCAACGAAATCGGATAGACGCTCTCGATCACCAGGCATCCCAGCGCATGCGCTTTTTCGACAATATCGGAATGATCGTCGACCGCCCCGAAAAAATTCGGGTTCTGCAGGATCACGGCCGCCGTATCCTCATCGATCAGCTTTTCGATCTCGTCCCGGCTGCTTTGCCCGTGCAGGACCGGGGTTTCCTCGAATGCGTAATGAAGATTGCCGGTATAGGTCTTGATGATCTTGCGGTAGATCGGGCTCACGCCCCCGTCCATGATGACCTTCTTGCGCTCAGTAATGCGGATCGCCATCATGACCGCTTCGTAAAGGGCCGTTCCTCCGTCATAAAGAGACGCGTTGGCGGCCTCCATGGCGGTCAAGGCGCAGATCGCGCTTTGATATTCATAAAGCGCCTGCAGCGTACCTTGCGAACATTCCGGCTGGTAGGGCGTGTAGGCCGTATAAAATTCCCCCCGGGAAACAAGCGCGGGCACAACGGAAGGAACATAATGGTCATAATAGCCGCCGCCGATGAACGGGATCAAGTTCGTCGCGTTCTTGGCCGCCAGCCGCTTCATGCGCTCGATCACTTCAAATTCGGACTTGCTGTCGGGAAGATCAAAGGATTTGGGCTTTTGGTGAGGCTGGATATCGCGGAAAAGATCATCAATACAAGACACGCCAACCGTCTTGAGCATGGCGCTAATATCATCTGGCGTATTGGAAATGTAAGGAATCACGGATAAAACCTTCGATGTTCTTTGCTGCTTTAAGGAACGACCTTCTCGGGGATCGTGAGCGTTGCGCTTTTTGTTGATCGATGACTTTGCTTCGGGAGGGAAACGGCGCTAATGTCCGGAGGCGCGCTATCCGATGCTCTCCAGGAACTTGCCGTATTCTTCCGCCGTCATGAGGTTCGAATGCTCTTCGGGGTCGGAGATCTTGATCCGGGCGATCCATCCCTTATCGTAAGGGGATTTGTTGATCAGCCCGGGATGGTCGGCCAGATCGTCATTGACGGCAATGATCTCGCCCGACATCGGCGCAAAAATGTCGCTCGCCGCTTTTACGGACTCGAGAGAAACGAATTCCTCGAATTGCTCGACCTCGTCGCCGACCTCGGGAAGCTCAATAAAGGTAATATCGCCCAGCGATTCCTGCGCGTAATCCGAAATCCCGATCGTCGCCTCGTTGCCGTCGATATTGATCCATTCATGCTCTTTGGTGTATAACAGATGCTCTGCAATATCCATTTCTCTCTCCTGGTCCTGAAATATTTTTACCTTAAGATGCCGTGTTTATCAAATGGTTTATTCTACCGAAAATCCGCCGCCTGCCAAACACTTTTACGATTTCTTTGCGCGCAGCGATCCGCCTTTATAAAACGCGCGCGGCGTAAGGACGGCGGGGTTTCTGCTCGTCTCATCGCCGAAGAGAACCGCTGCGCCTGTTTGCGCATGAGGCATTGAGACAAACCCCAAACCGATCCCCCGGCCGAGGCTCGGCGAAAATGTTCCGCTGGTCACCATACCGATCTGTTCGCCGGAAGTTAAATAGATCTTCTGCCCCTGCCGCGGCGCCCGCCGGCTTTCCGACTTGATGCCGACGGCCTTACGCTGAAGCCCTACCTTCTGCTGCTTTAAAAGAGCGTCCTTCCCGATAAAATCTTTTTCAAAATCGATAAAGCGCTGAAGTCCGGATTCGAGCGGAGAAATGGCTTCCTCCAGCTCATGGCCGTAAAGGCTGTATCCCATCTCAAGGCGCAAAACATCCCGCGCGCCCAACCCGGCCGGCTTCACCGACTCCTGCGCGATCAATTCTTTCCAAAGATCTCGTGTCTTATCCCACGGGAAATAGATCTCATAGCCCAGCTCGCCCGTGTAGCCTGTCCGGCTGATGAGAACGCGCTCGCCTAAAAGATCGAAATAATCACAGGTATAGTATTCTAATTTCTGAGCATCCGCAACAAAAGAACTTAAAACTTTTAAGGAAAGCGGCCCTTGCAGGTCGATCTTTCCGGTCTGCATCGAGACGTCCCGGAACGGCGTTCCTTTTGTAAGATGATGCCGGAAGTGCTTCGCATCTTTTTCGGTCGTTGCGCCGTTGACGACAATAAACCATTTATTTTTCTCGAGACGGAACACGATCAGGTCATCGATCACGCCGCCTTTTTCATTGAGAATACAGCCGTACCGGCAGGATTGAACCGGAAGATCCTTTAAGGCCATGGTGACAATGCGGTCCAGCCCGCTTGCGGCGCAATCTCCCTCGACGATAAATTCGCCCATGTGGGAAATGTCAAAGATCGCGGCGGCCTGGCGCGTCTGCGCGTGCTCGCTGAGGATCCCCTCGTACTGGACAGGCATTTCCCAGCCGCCGAACGGGACCATGCGCGCGTTCAAAGCCAGGTGTTCTTCATACAACGGAGTGCGCAATAATTTTTCTTCGGTGAGCATAACGGCTTATCTTACAAAAATCTTTTTATGTTGTAAATCAATTTCCGGGGAATTACTGACAATAGCGAGAAATTTCCTCGGGAGGACTTGCTTGAGGCTCCGCCTCAAGGACTGCATTGATCTTATCTAAACAAATATGAAAGATGAATGCTGCAAGCCTATCGCTTCGTGATAGGTTCTTCTTCTTTTTCCGAGGGCCACGAAAACAGCCCCCGGAAAAAGAACGCGCCCGGGAGGACTCGAACCCCCAACTCCATGGTCCGAAGCCATGTGCTCTATCCATTGAACTACGGGCGCAAATTCCCGCAGTTAATATCTCGTTAAATTTGCGCCCTGTACCCCATCTATCAACTCAGGGTACGGGCGCTATCTCTAACTTTTATTCCTTCTCATTTAACTCATAAACTGCCACCCGCATCGCCGATAGCGAGGCGAAGGGTTTTGATTCCACCACGCGCAGAACATCCGGGCCGAAATACGGCAGATATTTTTTCAGGTCCAGATCGCCTTCGAACGGAGCCCAATGATCTCTGGCCCCCTTCATCCCGTGCAGATGAACGCCGATCATCCGGTCCTTGTAGGCTTCCAAGAAATCAACGTGCGGCCGGATCCCCAAGCGGCCGTTAATCTCCGCATGCCCGACGTCATGCCAGTATCCCATTTGATCCGCATTAAAAAGCCCCAAAAAATAACCGATCTCTTCAAAATTCGGGATCTCAATCGGATAATAGCGCGTCTCCAGCCCGATCTTGATATTTTTTCTTTGGCTGTAGCCGATCACCTCCGTCAAGCTTTGCTCCAAAGCCGCGATGTAAGGTCTTTTTTTCGCCTCGCGCAATTCCAGAATGCGCCTGCGCTCATCAAGGTAAATGTTCGTATCTTTTCGTCCGGCCGCATACAGCTCAAATAGGCGCGGCGACCGCTCATCCTCAAAATCCAGCGTCCCGGCATGGATCACAACAACACCGGCGCCGAGATGCTCCGCCGTATCGATCGCGATATTGGTCCATTTCACGGCCAGCTGGCGCTCTTTTTCGTCGATCGAAGATAAGCGGTAGTAATTGGACAGATGCCTCGGGCTGGGGCCGTCATTAGGGACCGGACAAAAATTATGGACGCTGGAAACGCTGAGGCCCAAATCTTCCAAAAGAGGCTCTGCTTCCTTGAGCTGCCTCTCGGGAACCTTATAACTGAACTCCACCGCATCAAACCCTATTTCCTTGACCTGGAGCAGCCAATCCTTCATGCTGGTGTTATCATCTTTCCATGCCGTCGAGATTGATAGCATCGTTTCGCCTTTCACTCCTTAGCCGTCGAAATCCTCGACGACTTTCTTGATCTCCATCTCGGCCTTCTCGATCTTGCCCTTGCACGTCTTGATCAGCGCGACCGCTTCTTTGACGCTTTCGGAAAGCTCATCAACATCAATTTCCTCGCGCTCGATCTTCTCGATGATCTCCTCAAGCTTCTTGATCGATTTGCCGTATTTGACGTCCGCCATAATATCCCCTCATTTGTTAAACTTCATTTCCCGATATGGATTGGATCTTTTTGATCTCGCTTGTGACGGTCCCATCGGCAACTTCGGTCGTCAACCTGCCGTCGGGCCGAAGGCCGGAAACATGCTTGAGGACCTTTCCGTCCTGCGTCCGGGTGATGCTGAAACCGCGTTTTATTGTATGCGCCGGATGGACAATGTCAATCATCTTCTGATAGCCGTTAAGCTTTCTGCTGCTGTTGACCAAGGACCTTTCTGCCGTTTTCCGGACGGTTTCCTGCTTTTCCGCGAGGACCTTGGCATAATTTCTCAGAAGAACCGCCGGCCGCTGGCGAATAATCTCCTGCCAGCGGATCATTTTTTCGTTATGGTCCTTCAAGTAACTGCGCGTATGCTCCTGCAGGCTCACGGCATGGTCCTTGAGCTTTTGCTGCTCCTCGTTAATCTTGGCTTGGGCCCCTTCCACCACCTGTTCCAGCTTTAGATCGATCTCATCCAGAAACGCCTGCACCCGGTTCACCAGGAACTGGGCAATCGCCGTCGGCGTCTTGGCATACGTATGGGCCGCCAGATCGGTGATCGTAATATTGATCTCGTGGCCGATCCCGCTTAAGACCGGCAAAGGACAAGCGGCGATCTTTTCGGCGATCATCTGGCTGTCAAAACAGCTCAGGTCCGCGATCGAACCGCCGCCGCGCGTGATCACAATCGCATCTAATTTTTCGATCTTGGCGAGCTGATCGATCGCTGCGCAAATATCTTTTTCCGCCGATTTGCCCTGCATGAGCGCATTGCGCAAATAAACCTCGAAGGCGAATCCGCTCCTCTTTAATTCGGACCGGAGATCATTGTACGCCGCCGAATCATCGGCCGTCACAAGCCCGAGCCGCAACGGCACGGGCGAAAGCTCCCGCTGCTTGTTCTTATCGAGCACGCCTTTCTCTTTGAGAAGGGCAATCAGTTTCTGCTTTTCCTGCGCAAGTTTTCCAAGCGTATACGTCGGATCGATGCTCTCGACGATCAGGCGGACGGCGCCGTGCGGCGGGTAAAAATCGATCGCGCAGGCAAATTTGACCTCAATGTCATCCTTTAGCTCAAAAGCGTTCTCGCTGCGTTTTAAAATATCCTGAATGTATTCTTTTTTCCCGGCAAAAAGCACAAGGCCGATCTTGGCGATAATGTCCTTGGATTTCGAGTCCTTCTCGATCAGATCGAAAAAGATATGGTTCTTGCCGCGGTTGCGGTCATAGCCCTGGATCTCGCCACAGACCCACAGCGGCTGCGGGAAGCCGGCATGGATCACGTCTTTGATCAGCAGATTTAATTCCGATACGCGCAAGAATTCTTTATTCATTCTCAGATAATAATTTCCGGTAAAGCGTTAGGTCTTCCGATGAAAAACAGCAAAAAATGACTTGATCGATCCCCGGAATCCGCTTGATGCTCTCCTGAACAGCCTTGAAAGCGATCCGCGCCGCCTGCTCCTTGGGGAACCGATAGATGCCCGTGCTGATACAAGGAAACGCGACAGACCGAAGGCGTTTTTCCTGTGCAATGTCCATGCAGCGTCGATAACAGCTTTCCAGCTTTTGCGGCTCCCGGTTCTTCCCGCCGCCCCAAACCGGCCCGACCGTGTGGATCACGTATTTCGCCGGAAGGTTATAGCCTTTGGTCAGCTTCGCGTCGCCCGTCTCGCAACCGTTGAGCCCCCGGCATTCCTCCAACAGCTTCGGCCCGGCCGACCGATGGATCGCTCCGTCGACGCCGCCGCCGCCCAAAAGCGACGTGTTCGCCGCATTGACGATCGCATCAACTTCCAGCGCCGTAATATCGCCTTGGATCGCTTTGATCTGCGCCGGCATCGTCAACCCCTTTAATCAAAGACAACCGTTTTGTTGCCGTAGTTCAAGATCTTTTTCTGCAGCGCCAGCCGGAGCGCGCGGCTCAGAACGGCTTTTTCGAGATCTTCGCCCTTGCGCATGAGGTCCGTCAGCGCGTCGCGGTGGCTGATGCGCACCGTATCCTGCTCGATGATCGGCCCGCCGTCGAGCTCTTCCGTCACATAATGGCTGGTCGCCCCGATGATCTTCACGCC
>JAKQAH010000083.1 GCA_029568545.1 Candidatus Omnitrophota bacterium | reverse complement strand
CTTCAAAATGACCTATGGCCGCATTAGAGAATATACGACCATAGAACGCAAGGACCAGGATGAAGATGGAAATGAAATCATTGTTCCATTCCGAAAGCATAAAAATGAACGATTGTATAAACTTGACGTCGAACATCCGTTAGTTCTGGCCCTGGAACATCTTACGGAAGACGGCAGGATCGTGGACGGACCTTTTTTAAAAGACCGGACCATCAAAAAACCGGAACCGCCGCAGATCCACACGGCAGCCGACGCCCTGGCCGTGTCTCTTAACGAGAAGGGCAAACTTGATATTACTCATATCGCATCATTAATCGGGCAAAGCGCATCCGATATATTTGAGCAACTTGGCGATCTGGTTTACGATACGCCCGATCACGGCATTCAACTGGCCGATGAATACCTGTCCGGTAATGTCGTCCAGAAGCTGGAAGAAGCCAAAGCAGCAGCCGCCATCGACCCGAAATACGAACGCAATGTCAAAGCCCTGATCGATGCGCAACCGCAACCCCTTACCGCCAAAGACATCACGGCCATGCCGGGTGCATCATGGATACCGGAAAACGTTTATAACGATTTTATCCATGAAGTTCTTGGAATTCCGGGCCATGCCGAAGTTCACCACTCGACCAGCGATAATCAATGGACGATCTCCGGCGTATCCCGTCAACAGTTACGCGGCCATGCGTCCGAATGGTGTACGCCGGACCGTGGAGCCAATGAAATATTTAATGATGTGCTGAATAATGCCACGATCAAGGTTTACAAAACGGAAATCATTAATGGCGACAAGAAAACCTTTATCGATCCCGCAGCCACCGCTGAAGTGAATAATGTTGCCAAAAGAATGAAAAATCGCTTCAGCAACTGGATATGGGAAAATGCCCAGCGCGCCCACGATATTCTGGATATTTACAACAGAACACGAAATAATATTGTACCGCGGCGTTTTAGCGGCGAACACCTGACCATGCCCGGCGTATCCATGCGGTTCAATTTAATGCCGCACCAGAAAAACGCTATCTGGCGCATTATCCAGGACGGGAATACCTATGTTGCCCATTCGGTAGGTGCTGGAAAAACTTACGAGATGGTGGCCGCGGGCATGGAAATGAAGCGACTGGGGTTGATCCACAAACCGATTTATGCCGTACCTAATCATATGCTTCAGCAATTCGCCAACGAATTTCAAGACCTGTACCCGATGGCGCATGTTATGGTAGCCGATGAAGAAAATTTTCACACTGGAAACCGCCGACGCTTTATGGCTCAAGCGGCGCTGAATAATCCGGATGCGATTGTGATTACACATTCTGCACTTAGCTTGCTCAAGATGAAGGAAGAAAATATTACGCCGGTCCGCGACGGCGTGATTGACGATATGCGTAATGCGCTGAATGATCTACAAGACGACAAGCAGGGAAACAGACTCCGCATCAAGCAGATGGAGGCGCATATCGAACAAACCCAGCAGCGTTTTGACGCCATGATTGCCAAAGGCGATAACGTCTTGACGTTTGAGGATATGGGAGCCGACTTTCTGTTTGTTGATGAAGCGCACCAGTTTCGCAAACTGGATTTTACGACCAACCGGCAAGCAAAGGGCGTCGATCCTAAAGGGTCCGTGCGCGCCATGATGCTGTATATCAAGACGCAATGGCTGGATAAGCAAAATCCCGGAAGGTCCCATTGTTTTGCATCCGGTACGCCAATCACGAACACGATGGGCGAACTCTTTACGATTATGAAGTTTTTCGATCAGCAACAGATGGTACGCGATGGAATAGACTTCTTTGATTCCTGGGCCGCAGAATATGGAGACATGGCCACCGTGCCGGAAATGAATGCCGCTGGACGATACGAAATGGTGGATCGCTTCGCCCGTTTTATCAATGTTCCTGAATTAATGAGCCGTGTCCGGTCATTCATGGACGTTTTGACCGGTTCGCAATTGGGCGCGTTTGTCAAGCGCCCGAAAGTTCATGGCGGGCAACCTACGATCATTGTAACGCCTGCATCCGCATCATTAAAAAATTACCAGACGAAGATCTTGCTGTCGCGTATCGAGACTAGTAAGAATTGGAAACCCAGTCCTAGCCAGCCGGGTAATCCCGATCCGCTCATCAATATTATCACGGATGGACGCCTGGCGTCTATCGATATGCGCTTTGTCGCTTCAGGTGTTCCCAACGATCCCCATAGCAAACTTAACCAGTATATCAATAAGATTATCGAGATTCATAAAAACACCAAAGATAATACTTATCTTGATCCCGCTACCGGGAAACAAAGCCCGAACAAAGGCGGAGCGCAGATCTGTTTCTATAATCACGGATTTGGTCGCGGGGTTGCTGTCAACCGCGGTTTTGACGCACGCGCCTGGGCTATGTCACGTTTCAAAGAAGCCGGCATTCCCTCATCAGAAATTGCCTGGATAGATGATTACGACACCGCCACAAAAAAAGAAGCGATGATGAAAGAAGTGCGCAACGGGCAGAAACGCATTCTTTTTGGATCGGCTAAGAAGATGGGCACGGGCATGAATGTTCAGACGCGCCTAACCGATATGACCTATCTTGATCCGCCCTGGTATCCGTCCGACGTCGAACAGCCGCTGGGACGCATTTTAAGGCAAGGGAATCAGAACCCGGAAGTCGGCGTTTATTATTTCTCGACCAAAGGCAGTTACGACGCAACCATGTGGCAGATGGTCACACGTAAGGCCAAGTTTATCGAAGATGCACTTGCCGGAGGCGGAGCACGCAGCATGGAAGACATTTCGGAATCATCGCTTTACGAGATGGCCGCGGCTTTGGCGTCCGGTGATGAACGCGCTATCAAACTGGCTGGCCTCAACAGCGACATTGAAAACCTGCGAAACCTGCGTTCGGCTCATTTCTCCAGCCAAAACAATCTGGAGCATGAAAAACGCATGTATGAAATCGGCTTGCCCGGAAAGAAATCATGGGTCGAAAAGCTGACGCAAGCGTCCGACAAGATACCCGATGCACTGAAATATGCATATGGGAACCAGTATCCCATTGAGGCAAAGATTGGCACCCAAAGCTACACGGACCGAAAGACATTCGGACAAGATTTGTTGCGAAAAATTGTCGCATTGAAAAACGCAGGCAAGGAAGGCACAACCGTCATTGGCGATTTTTACGGCATGGAAATCCGTGTTGTGCAAATACAGGGCGGTGGAACCGAGATGCGCCACGGTAACGGCCAGATAGAAACCATTCCGGGGGGACTGGTGAACCAGCTCCAGCTGCGCGTCAACGACGATATTAATTATGAAGTATCTACCAATATATCCGACACGTCCGATCCGGCCGGTCTTGTGACACGATTAGCCAATCGCGCTAAATCCGTATCGTCCGAACTGGCCAAGGCAAAAGATTCACTGAAATCAAGCGAGACGGAATTAAAGAAGATCAACGAACGCCTGGGCGCGCCATTCGAAATGGAACGGGATCTGGAAGAAAAAATTGCGGAAGCCGCCCGGATTAACAATGAATTAACAAACGAAGGACAGAGCAATGCTCCGGGAAACAACCACACACAACCCGCCACACCGCCGGCCGCCGGACAGACAGACAACAATGGCCCGATGCTGTCTCTGGAAAATACCAATCGCCTGGGTGATGTTGAGCT
>JAKQAH010000080.1 GCA_029568545.1 Candidatus Omnitrophota bacterium | reverse complement strand
TCGATCCGCCATAAGCTCTTGTTCCAGATCAATGTCATGGCAGCCACCAGCAGATACCCGAGAATCCGCAAAATACTGCAGGCCAGGATGCCGTCTCCCAGCGTCCAGCCTAATGCCCCGGCAAGGGCCCCATACAGCAATTCCATGATCCCGATGTTGCCAGGTGTGATGTTGATGGCGCTGTTTAGCAGGATCAGGACCGTGAATAAGATGGATTCCTCCAGGGATAAAGTGATTCCCAAAGCCTCGAACGAAATATCAATGGCGATAATATAAAAAACGAAGGAAACAAAACTTAGCAGAAAAAAAAGCACGATGATGCGACATTGGATGTTGTTCAGGATGTAATCGGAGATCCGAATGAATTTGCTGTTCAGCCAGGAAAGTCTGGGGGATCGGAAGTTTAAACGGCTAAAAAAAGCTTTGCCCAGGAACGGCGCGGCCAAGGCCAGGAGCCACAAAGCCAGCAATCCGTTGGGGACGTTGATATTTCCGATCCTAAGGCCGGGATTCATGACGGCGATGATGAGATACGAGATCGTCAGGGCAAAAACGGTCTCGATCCAGGTGTACAGCGTTAGCATCCCGATGGAGTCGGTGTACGGGAAATCATAGTTCTTTTTCAGCATGACGGTCCGGTAAATATTCCCTCCCTGCGTGACGTGAAAATTGACAAATCGCGAGATGGAGAAAATTTTTAGCCATGGGAAGAAAGTCAGGACCCCAAGGCCGGAGTTTTTCAGGATGAAAAAGAATTTATAACAGGAGATTAAATGGATGCCGAGGGTCGCGCCTAAAACGACCAGGACGTGAACGAGCGTCAGGTTCCTGACCTTTTCCAGTTCCGAGACGTGGATCGTGAAATATCTTAGGATCAGCGCCACGCATATTGCGATCAGGATCAGACGAAAATGTTTTTTGAGAATGTTCATAGGCTCAGAGTTACGGGTGCTTAGTGCCATCGGCGGTTTTTTGAAAGATCATGATCCCGTTCCAGTAGGTCGGGTGCGCATTGCAAAACGTCTTTTGGTCGAGGATCAGGCGGTAGTGATGGGCGCTTGTTTTGATGAAATCTTCCGTCGCCCGATGCACTTCCTCGATATTCGTGTCATCGATCAGGATGAAGCAGTTTTCCGAGAAGAACGGCTCGGCAACTTGGAGGCCTTTGAGCTGATGCTCGTAACCGTGGTTGCCATCATAGATGTAAAACCCGATGGGTCCCTTGTGGCGTTGGCGGAAATATTCTTGATAATCCATTTCATGGAAGTCATGACGGGGGCTTTTATGGGTGTTGAATATTTGGAGGAATTGGTCTTTCGGGCCGCCGAATTGGGAAAAATTGTCGATACCGATGCACTTTTTCTGCTCATTGCGATACAGGCCGGCAATGAACGTGAAGCCATGCCAGAGCCCGACGTTCACGAAGGCCTCGTCCTCGGTTAATTGGGACGTCAGGGAATTAATGATCGCGCCGATGGCATACGTCGACATTTTGGGGATTTGGCAGATCTCTCGGAATTCGCGGGTCTGGACGGCAGCATTCTTCCGGATCCTGGTGTTCATGATCTCGATGCGGCTTTCCAGGCGTACCAGTGTTTGCGTCAAAAATTGATTGGGCGGCATGTTCAAGCTGTACGGGGCTCGGAAGGGCGTGTGAGGTTGAATGAGCCTGAAAGAAATGTCCGGAAGATGAGCCTGTTGATGAGGCATAGAGTATAGGATCCTTCTACTTTAGAAATTGTGCCAGCAAGTCGGAATATTGCTGGCTGGTTTTTATCATATCATACGTTGACAAGATGTGGCTACGGGATTCGCTTTTCATGGCCTGTAATAACGATTTGTTTTTCAGTAATTGGATGATTTTCTGGCTCAGCTCGTCTCTGTTCCCGGGCTGGACTTTGTATCCGGTTTTTCCGTCAAGGATGATATCGGAGAGGCTGGGAAGGTCCGAGGCGATTACGGGGCAGCCGCAAGCCAAGGCTTCGAGAAAGATCAGCCCAAGGCCTTCGTATAACGAGGGCCCGACCAGGATATCCGCGCTGGAGAGATAGCGCGGCAGCGCAGCGTGCGCGACGAACCCGACAAGAGAGATAGAATTCTCCAGTTGTTTTGAACGGATGGATTCTCGGAGCGCCCCTTCCAGCTCTCCGGCCCCGATGATCAGCAGTTTTATCTTTGGGAATTCCGCTAGGATCTGGGGCATGGCATCGATTAATAGCCGGACGCCTTTCTCCTCGGCTAATCGCCCGACGAACAAAAGCAGATCGCTTCGGACATCCCATTTTTCGCGGATTTCCGAACAGGCCTGCTGGGGGGAAAACTGTTGAAGATCTACCCCCATGGGAAGAACGGCCAGGGAGACGTCAGGGAGGATTTTTTTCGTTTCGGACTCTAGGTGTCGGCTGACGACAGTCAGGATGTTGATGTTCTTTAAGACAAATTTCTTAACGCTTGTTGCCAAGGCGCCTGTAAGCCCAAGGATATCGCTGCCGTGGGCCGTGCAAAGGATTCGGATTTCCGGATGAAAGAGCCTTTTGTAAAGAACGGCCGCCAAGCCCTGCGGAATGATCCAATGCGCGTGAATAGCGCCGATGTTTTCTTTCCGGACAATTTTCCGTATGGCAAGGATTTGGGCGATCACGAAAGATGGGATTTTGAAATAATTAAGCCTGTTGCGCCTCAATTTCGCCAAAATCCCCCCATCGTACGCCAAACCTTCCCAAGAAGCAGGAAGATAACGGTATCGGTAGATTTTTATCCCGTCGAGAATTTCCGATTGTTGCGCGCCCTTGGAAAACGGGGCCAGGACAACGACTTTCCATCCGCGTTCTGCCAGTTCTTGACAGAGCTCTTGGACAAACGGAGATCCTGAATCTTGGGACCATCGCGGGAACGTCGAAGTTGTCACGAGGATCTTTTTATCCATGGCTATCATTTCTTCGGATGATATACAAATACTCATTTGTTCGCAGAAGGATTCGTTTCTTATCGTAAGCGGGTCCGAACCATTGATCGATGTCATGAAAGGACCACGTGCGGACATGCCACAGGGCGCGATGCCCTCTTCGGCGCAAAGGAGCCAAGAGAAGGATCCCCTCTGGGGCCAAGCGCTGTTTAAGGGTATCCATTGCTTTCAATACGTGGTCGGGATGGACGATGTGCTGGATAACGTCGATCATGACAATTAAGTCGAACGTTTCTTCCAGAGGGTCCCGAGTGATATCTTTACGGACGAAACGGTAATCCGGGTATTTGCTCTTGAGGTAGGGGAAACGGGCGTCGGTAATATCGAGACCAAGATAATCCTTTGCGCCGGATGCGAAGAAAAAATGCGTATAAAATCCGGTTCCGCAGCCGATTTCGCAGATTTTAGTTTTGGGGAAATCAATATGTTCCTGCGCGCAGATATTCTTAAAAATCGCTAGAGCCTTCTCGCGGGCTTTTTGATTGTCCTCTTCGGTTAGGCCTTCGTCGCCGACCGCGCGAAGGGATTGAGGATCGTATTTCTTGAACCGGTCTTCCCAATATTTCCTTGCATCATAGCCGTCTGTTCGCCCGTATTTAAAAGGAAAAATAAAGATCTTGAAAATGACCTGACGGAGTAACCGCAACGGATCTTTTCGTAATTTGATCAACAGATGATGCATGCGCGGGAATATGTTAGAAAGTTTCTGCCGGTTGCTTAATTTAACTCGATTTTCTTTATCCGTAATAAGGCGTCTTCGATCAATCGCCGGTTGGCGGAGATCAAATCCGCCAATAGGCCGACGACGAGAATCTGGAACCCGATGATCAAAAGCGCCGCGGCAAGGATCAAGGATTGGATCTTGCCTTCTCCCGATCCCATCAAATAATAAAAGATGAACCGGCCGCCGATGATAACGCCGATCGTGATCGTGCCGGTGCCGATCGTCGTGAATAGCCGGAACGGGTTGAACATGGAATACACGCGGATGATCGTGACCATCGAACGTTTGAGGTATTCGGGGATCGAGCGGAAAAGCCTTGATTGGCGCTGCACCTCATTGGTCGAGATCATGATATTGGAAATGGCCAGGTCCTTGTGTTCGGCCTGAATAATGCTTTCCAAGGTATACGTATAGTTGGAGATAATGTTCAGTTTCAGGGCCGCGTCGCGGTTATAGGCGCGGAAACCGGTTGTCGCATCGAGGATCGTAGATCCCGACAGCTGGCGGACAATAGCGCTGCCGATGTGCTGCAGGCGTTTTTTGACCCAGGAAAATTGCCGCACGTTATCGATATCGCGGTTGCCGATGACGATATCGGCTTCGCCTTTGAGGATGGGCCGGACCAAACGCGGGATATCCTCTCCTCGGTATTGTCCGTCGGCATCGGTATTGACGATGATGTCGGCGCCGGCTTTCAGCGCGGCATCAAGCCCCGCGCCGAAGGCCCGGGCCAATCCTTTTCTTTTGGTGAATGAAATGATGTGATGAACGCCATTCTGTTTCGCTACCTCGACGGTACGGTCGGTACTTCCGTCGTTGATCACCAGCGTCTCAATGCTATCGATGCCGTCGATGCGCTTGGGAAGGGCTTGAAGAGTCTTCGGCAGGCTTTCCTCTTCATTCAGGCAAGGGATCTGGATAATAAGTTTCATGATATCTCCCTCAATTTTATAAATGTTTTAGCCGCAGTTCAGACGTAACCCAACAGGATTTATACGAGAAACAGTATAACACTTAATATTTGGAGTGA
>JAKQAH010000072.1 GCA_029568545.1 Candidatus Omnitrophota bacterium | reverse complement strand
CCGAGACCGATCTGGATCTGGGGCATTATGAGCGTTTCACCAACGCCCGGCTGACGAAAGACAGCAATATTACGACGGGAAAAGTGTATTACAATGTGATCACGAAAGAACGCCGCGGAGATTATTTGGGGAAAACGGTCCAGATCATCCCGCATATTACCGACGAGATCAAAAGGGGGATCAAAAAAGTTGCGCACGACTCGGAAGCCGACGTCACGATCGTGGAGATCGGGGGCACCGTGGGCGATATTGAGAGCCTGCCGTTTCTGGAGGCGATCCGGCAGCTGCGCTGGGAAATGGGCGAGCACCATGCTCTGAATATCCATGTGACGCTCCTGCCTTATATTAAATCTGCCGGCGAGCAAAAAACAAAACCGACGCAGCACAGCGTCGGGCGCCTGAGAGAGATTGGCATTACGCCGGACATCTTGTTGTGCCGGACTGAAAAACCGATCAGCAAGGAGCAGAGGGACAAGATCGCGCTGTTTTGTAACGTTGATCGGGAGGCTGTCATCGAAGCTGCGGACGTGAAGCACATTTACGAAGTTCCGCTCTCTTTTAAAAAAGAAAGACTGGATGACTTGATCTTGCATAAGCTGAACATCAAGAAAGAGGACAAGGACCTGGAGAAATGGAAAGAATTGGTCGTCAAAAGGCTAAAGAATCCTGAAAAAGAAGTTCAGGTATGTGTCGTCGGGAAATATATTGCGCTGCAAGACGCCTATAAATCGATCTATGAGGCTCTGGCCCATGGGGGGATTGAAAACAATGCCAGAGTAAATATTGTCAAGATTGATTCGGAAGATTTAGAGAAAGAAACGGTCGGCAAGTATCTGAGCGGGGCCGACGGGATCCTGATCCCCGGCGGGTTCGGAGATCGGGGCATCGAGGGGAAGATCCGGGCTGTTCAATATGCCCGCGAGAACAAGATCCCGTTCTTCGGCATTTGTTTGGGGATGCAAGTCGCGACGATCGAGTTCGGCCGGAACGTGTGTGGCTTGAAGGGC
>JAKQAH010000101.1 GCA_029568545.1 Candidatus Omnitrophota bacterium | reverse complement strand
GAGACAAGGCCGCCGCCAAGATCGAGAAGGCCCGGCGCGAGGCGATAGCGGCGCAACGCATCGGGCAGCAGCGCGAAACGATCAAGGCGCTTGAGGCCCGCTTGCAAAAGGGCGGATTGCTCTATCAGGTGACAGGCAAGGCGAAGAGAGACCGCGAGAATTTGGAACACGCCCGCGCCGGACTCGAACACTCGCGCAAGGTCATCGGTTGGGCCACGGACGGCGCGCAGACCCGCGCCGCCGAGGAGGCAAAGATTCTGTCATGGCGACAGGAGGACGAACGCGGCGCGCTCGAAAAGCGGGTTGAGGAAGCCCGCAAGCTTGGGGAGTGGCGGGAGCGCGAGCGCGACTCTTCCCGCGCGCCTGGAATGCAAGCCGAGCGTGGCCACAACGGAGGACCGGGGGGAAGAAGCTTCGGCTAATCATGAAGGCTGGTATTGTGCAAACTCGGCTTACCCGTTAAACCTGTGTACAGGAAGCATTCAGCAAAGACATTGATATGACAAGCCAACAAAAATCTTTTGCCGACTATAAGGCAGATGGCCACTTATGGATTACGTTATCAACGGGGGAGTATTACCCTGATATTTTGCCGCTTGCTTGTGAGCTTTATAAACCTGTTTTGGTAACATTCGGGCATATACTTGAATCCGCCCATTCTTCTACTGATTTATTTCTCTCTATAGCTGATATTAAACAACAGTGGATGCGGATTCAGGCGTCACGGGTTTTCAGAAAATATGTTAGCCCAGAAACGCCGGTTGAAATGCTAAAAAAGAAATCTGCTGCCAAGCAAATATGTAGTCGGTTCGGAAACGGCTTCAGGGACATTACCGAGGTTCAACGACGATTCAAGGGGCGTCCTTTACCTGATGAGGCACTATGTGCCTTGTTGTGGGAGTACAAAGACAGAGGTAAAAAAGGATATGACCTGACAGAACGGCTTTTCACTATTTTTCGGGAGGAATACCCGAGTATGGTTGTCACTGGCCCGGAGCGAGCAGGAAAAGATATTTTGCTTGGCGATGTTTTCAAGGATTACACCAAGCCAGACCGTCCGGTTGATTTTGTTATCTATGACCAAGGCCAGCCGATAGCTATAGGTTTGGCGCGTTACGATTCTGATAGGGGTGGCGCACAAGAAGACGACCGGACAGGACAATATCGGGATTGTGCTAGTGAAGTTCTAGCATATGCTAGTCAACACGGTTTAAATCTCAAAGTTGTTTTCCTGAATGATGGTCCCGGCCTTTTATTAGGCTCAATGTGGAATGATTATGCTTATTTGGAAAACCTTGATCCTCATATTCGCGTTGTTACTCTTCGCATGGTCAAGGAACGGCTTACAGTGGATTGGCTAAAGAGTTAGATATGGCTACCGGCATTCCCAAGGGCTACCGTTCACAAAATCGGCCTTCGCTGCGGCTGGATTATCAGAACAAAGCCACCGAAAAAGAAATACTCCAGACCTCGCCCACCAATATTAAAAGGCTAGAGGAATTTGGTTGTGAGCAAATAGCTAAAAATCGGCTTTTTTTTGCTGAAAATCTTGGTGCACTTGCCGCCCTTCGTTCTGATCCTTCTGTTTGCGGTCATGTCAAATTGGTTTACATTGACCCGCCCTTTTCCACCAAAAGCGTTTTTCAGTCCAGAACCCTGAATCATGCCTATGAAGACATTTTACATGGTGAGGAATTTATTGAGTTTATTAGAAAACGCTTGATCTTGCTTAGAGAGCTTTTGGCGGAAGATGGATCAATTTATGTTCATCTTGACGAAAAAATGGTTTTTCACATCAAGATCATCATGGATGAGGTTTTTGGAGCTGAAAATTATCGTAATTTAATTACCCGGAAAAAGTGCAACCCGAAGAATTACACCCGCAAGAAATACGGTAACATATCTGATTACATTCTGTTTTATACGAAATCAGATAGCTATGTTTGGAATCGGCCTGTTGAAGAATGGACAGATGCCCGCGCCAAGGAATACCAGTATATTGAAGCCAAGACCGGACGCCGCTTTATGAAAGTTCCAGTTCACGCGCCAGGGGTTCGTCATGGAGCTACAGGCCAACCGTGGAGAGGAAAGCTACCCCCGCCCGGCAAACACTGGCAATTTTCTCCTGACAAGTTGGATGAATTCGATGCCAAGGGAGAAATTTTTTGGTCAGCAAATGGAAATCCGAGACGTAAAGTATATCTGGACGAAAACGCCGGTATCGGCATTCAGGATATATGGCTGGACTACAAGGACGCCCATAACCAGAATGTTAAGATTACTGGCTACCCGACCGAGAAAAACCCAGACCTATTGAAGCGGATTATTGAGGCTTCATCCTGCGAAGGGGATTTAATACTGGATTGTTTTTCAGGCTCTGGCACCACGCTTGCGGTTGCCAGCCTACTTAACCGCCGTTGGATAGGGATAGACAACAGCCGTGAAGCTATTAAAACAACCCTTGTTCGTTTTGCCAAAGGAACAGAGGTCATGGGCGATTTTGTGAACGGCAAAAGTCAACGAATTGAGCCTGAAACACAGTTTATTTTTCCTTTTAAACCGGACGAGCAGCCCGCCCACGACCATCATCCCATTACAGACTTTAATCTGTATGCTGAACACTCCTTGTCACTCTCTCTTGACGAGCTAGCCAGACGCCAGATTCACTCACTTGCCGAAACAACTGCGGCAGAATAGAAGCGTAAAGAAATTATCTTTTTCCTATCGCCCTTCTTAGCGTTGCCACATCCACCCCGAACAGTTCGGCGACCCCGGCGCGGGTTTCCTCCCCGGCTTCGATGAGTGCCCGAGCGTGGGCAAGCTGATGCGGGGAGAGCTTGCGGGGACGGCCTACCGATTTCCGCCGGCGCTTGGCGGCCTGCATCCCGGCCCGCGTGCGCTCCCCGATCAAGGAACGCTCGAATTCAGCCAGAGCGCCCATAACGTGGAAGATGAGACGGCCCCCCGCCGTGGTGGTGTCGATACTCTCGGACAGGGATTGAAACCCGGCCCCGGCCTTGCCGATACCGTCGATCATGACGATGAGTTGCCCGAGCGAGCGTCCGAGGCGATCCAGTTTCCAGACGGCCAGCACATCCCCCGGCCCAAGCGCACCCAGAGCAGCGGCGAGGCCCGGACGGGCGGACTCCGCCCCGGAAATCCCCCGATCCTCAAAGACCCGTTCGCACCCTGCCGCTTCAAGCGCCGCGCGTTGCAGGTCCAGATTCTGTTCGTCCGTCGAGACGCGGGCATAACCGATTTTCATGCCCGGTATTTTGCACGACCCTTTTGCCGCCTTCCAGCCTCAAGCGAAACAAGAGCTTAGAAAGCCGTGGATAACCGCGCAAAAGGGAACCGTTTTGCGCGGTTTCGGTGTGCCAACGGACCAGAAAGGGGAACGGACCGCTTGCGTGGTCTATTCCGGGTTTTTGAGCCGTGCGCAAAACGCACGGCATAAGGGCAGCATGAGGTGGTTACGTTGTTAGAAGGTACTATCAGTCATCTTTCTCCATTGCTCGACGAAACGCATACCATCCTTCAATATCAAGATCTTTGTCAGTAACATAACGGTCTCTTAATATGCTTAGGAAGAGTGCTTTCGCTTCAGGGGATGCAATCATTAAAGTGTCTTCCGTATTGCCAGATTTAATAAAAAGCTTTCCTTGGTTTTTTTTGCATTCCCAACAACCAAAGCTTTCTTCGTCGGAGACGCAACGAAAGAGGGAATAAACCTCCTCATGTCCTTCTGGATCAGCTTGATTAAACCAGTCGTTAAAATCAGTTATCGTCATAGTATTTTCCTGTTATTTTTATGTGTGAACTATTTCACACAAAAGTATTTATGCAATTTAAGTTTGTTAATTTGTAGCCTTAGCGATTTCCGCGAGCGGCTTTCTTGCGACAAAAGGCGATAAAGGCCGCATCGGGTTTTTGTGGCGTTCCCTTTTTCTCGATCCATTCACGCCATTGCCGTTCCAGTTCGTACACATCCCACCCCGGCGCGTTCTGTTTCGCCCGTTCATAGGTGGAGGTCCGCAAGTGCGGTCCGGCGTTCCCCTCGTGGATAGGCAGCGGGAGCAAGAGCGGTTCCGGTGCGGGCGGATTCTTGAGCCGTGGCAGCGCGGGAAGCAGTTGTGCGACATGAGGCTTGCTGGGCTTGAGCAGCAAGCCCCGTTCCCCGTCCTCAACATTGGCTTCCGGGTAGAGGATGAGGACAGCCCGCAGGTGGTCCAGAAAAGCCGCTTTGAATTGTCTGGTATGGGTATAGTCGGCCCCGAACTGCATT
>JAKQAH010000097.1 GCA_029568545.1 Candidatus Omnitrophota bacterium | reverse complement strand
GCCGCATTCGGAAGCCTGAGCCCGGGAGCTGCGGGGAGCTCCGCAATGGGCTCTCCTCGCTCCCGAGACAAGCCCTCCTACGGCGAATCAAACTGACTGTCAATCGCTTGCCCAAGAGTTGCATTTGGATTTTGAATTCGCGCAAAAACTCAACGCATTGAAGCCCTTAATGCTCTGATTGTCAGCACGGGAAACATTGTTGTTACCAAGGGTTTGCCGCAAATTTCCGGCGGCAGGAGCAATGGCCTCGACCAGATTCTTGAAAACAACCACGATCAACAAAGAAATTTATTCTTAATTTTGCCGTGAACTTACGAGAACATGTCTACACGCGAAAATTTCGGTGGCCGCGCAGCCGTCATCATGGCTCTGGCCGGATCCGCGATCGGTCTGGGCAACATCTGGCGCTTCCCCTACATGGTCGGACAATACGGAGGCGCGGCCTTCATACTGATTTACATCCTTTGTTCGTTTCTGCTTTCCTTGCCGATCTTTCTGGCCGAGGGGGTGATTGGCCGGAGGAGCCGCGCAAATGCAATCGGGGCCATGAAAATCCTGGCGCCGGGATCCAGCGGCTGGCAAGTGCTCGGATGGCTTTCCGTGCTGACGCCGATGATCATCGTTTCGTACTACAGCATCGTCGGCGGCTGGTCGATTCGGTATTTTCTGAAATCCTTTTCCTTGGATTTCGGAACCTTTGTTCCCGCAGGATGGACGCCCCTGCTTTTCAATACGATCTTTTTGGGGCTCTCCGCCCTGATCGTGGCCGCCGGTGTCAAGAGCGGCATTGAAAAGTTCAGCAAGATTTCCATTCCGCTGCTTTTCTTGCTGATCGTATTCATTACGATCTATTCGGTTCGCATGCCCGGGGCGAAGGCTGGAGTGGAGTATCTGCTGAAGCCGGATTTCTCGAAAATCACGCCTACGACCTTTGCTTTCGCGCTTGGCCAGAGTTTCTATTCCCTGTCCTTGGGAATGGGGATCATCATTACCTATTCCTCCTATATCCGCAAAGATGAAAATTTACTGATTACAGGGGTCGGCACGGCAGCCGCAGACCTCCTGTTTGCGATCCTTGCGGGATTTGCCATCA
>JAKQAH010000054.1 GCA_029568545.1 Candidatus Omnitrophota bacterium | reverse complement strand
CACAGAATCCCCGCCCGCGATACAATCCCTGCATCGTTGCCATTTTGTAGCCATTGCATCATATTCGGGGTGCGTCTTACTGACTTGGCTTTTCGTTTCCATGTTTTCTCCTTATATTCCGACGATTTTCAATCTGCTCATTGGCCGAATGATCGGCATTTCATAAGCGACAAAATAAGAAAATGCCTCGTTCATGTGGTCAAAGCCGGTTGTTTTATCCGGCTCGCCGTTGTCATCATAGGCCTGCTGTTCAAGGCAGCGGGCCAGCGTGGGGCATTCTTTCGCGTTGACCCATAGCTTCCCATTCTCAAAAGCCTTGTTTGCCGCCAACACACGATCCTTGACGGCTGGGTTTGATGGATTCGCCCGCACTGTGAAGCCCGCCTGCGTAAGCAGGGAAATGTCGGACTTCGAGGCGTCAACGGTCTTTCGACTCCCACCGCTTGCGTCCGGGTAAACGATGATCCGGTGCGCCTTTTCTTGCCAGCGTTCCTTCACGATCTTAATCAGCGCCGGTGTGTCAAATACGTCCTTCAGCTCCGCAACAGCATGATAACCGTTCGCCCGCTGAACGATAACGGCGGAGGCCATTTTCCCCACGTTGAAATCCTGGCCGATCATCAAGGGTTCGCCGTCCTGAATTGTCTCCGTGGAGTTGTGAGCGTTCCGGTTGTACGCATAAAAGACGGTTCCACTTGTTAGGTTAACAAACCGCCCCATCAAATAGGCTTCAATCAGCTCTTTCGGGTAGGCTTCAAGCAGTGAAGGGATATAATCGGCGGGCAAATGTTTTGCGTTCTCATAAGTGGAGGCCTGAACCAGCGCGTGAGTTTTTGTCAACTCCGGGTTGTCCTGTAATGCCTGAACGAATTTCTTATGGCAAAAGCGGAAACCTTCGGGCGTGGTTGCAACGTCAATGCCGTTCTTCACCCCCGGTATGTTGTAACGCAGGCGGGCGATGATCTTATTCCATGCCTCTTCCGCTTTGTTTGTCGGCAGCGTGTCGAGTTCATCAATCAGTGCGTTCCCGATTTTAAAGCCGATGATGTTTCCCGGCTTGTCCATTGACCGGCAAATCGTTGTCCCCCGGTATTGACGCCCGGAAAAGAAATGCACCTCGTGGGTTCCTGTTTTGATTTCAAGTCGCAGGCCGTGGCGCTCCGCCACCTCTTCGATGGTCGGGTAGAAAATATCCCGGATCATGGGATAAGTCGGCGCAAAATAACCCTGGTTGACGCCGGGGTGCTGGGCGAAACGCTCGCACATAGAAATGCAACCGGTATAGGTCTTGCTGCTTCCAAAGCCACCGACAAACGCTCGGAATTTATGCTTCAAGGGCATAAACCGGCATTGTGGGCCATTGAGTTTAATTTTCCGTTCCGTCTGTTCTTGCATCTTCAAACTCGTATTTGATTGTAATCGGCACAGCATCGCTTTCGTCGCCTGCCAGGGGCGTGTCCCTCATATCGAGGTTGTTTTTCGCGTGGAATATCCAAACAGCCGCGTTTTTTTTGGCTAACTCAAACCCGGCCCGCCGCAAGCTGATTTTGCCGACAATGCGCTTTTTGGCGAATACATGGGAAAATGTTTCTCCATAAGTTTCCTTGCACCAGCGTTCAAGGGTCTTGTGTGTAATGCCGAAAAACTCATTGATCTCTTCAAGTGTGCATTGAAGCGCACACAAGTTCTCAAAGTTTTTTTGGTCAATCTCTTTCTTCGGTCGTCCCATCTTCGCCATGCCTAATCATCCCACTCTGAAAAATGTTGTCAAGAAC
>JAKQAH010000045.1 GCA_029568545.1 Candidatus Omnitrophota bacterium | reverse complement strand
GAAACCAAAAGATTCGGTTTCCAGATCTTCGGATAATACGGCAGCTGGCTGGCCGCCTTGGCAAAGCGCTCGGCCAAATAAACCAGCAGGCCGCTGCGTACATCCGGCGCATACACCGGCGAGGACCATCTCAACAGAAATAGATACATGCCAATAATCAAAAGAATCGCAATAATGCTGAACTTTGCATCAATCAGGAACATCACGCCGATACATCCAAGGCTCCCGAACAGCGGAATGATGCGCGCAACGCGAAACGTCGGGCGGAAACTGATAATCCCTATCGATTCTTCAATAAGAACCGTCAAATTGATCATCCCGTAAGTGATAAGAAAGAACATCGTCAGCAAACTGGCGATTTGGTTCAAGTTGCCGAGCATGATCGTGACCAGCGCGATCAAGGCCGTGAACAAAATAGCCGTCGCTGGCTCTCCCCGTTTATTGACACGACTGAAAACAGAAGCGAACGGCACCATGGAATGTTTCCCCAGGGCCAATAATATCCGCGGACTCCCGACAGCCATTGCAAGACCCGACGAGATCGTGGCTCCCAGAATCCCGGCAATGACCAGCCATGGCCAGCGTCCGATAAGGATCGCAACTTTTGTGTTAATGCGTAATTCCTCCCATGGAACCTGTTTGGCAAACCACAGCGCCAAGAGAACATAGATGCCGAAACTAACGACAATCGCCCATAGCGTTCCCTTCGGAATGCTTCTTTTAGGATCTTTTAATTCCCCGGACATCGACGCGCCGGTAAGGATTCCCGTCACCGCAGGAAAGAAAATGGCAAATATAGCCCAAAAATTCTCAAATGAAAATTGGTTCCAGAAAACGACCGCATGATCCGCCTGCTCTTTCCCCAAGAGAATGGAAACCAAAGAAGCTCCGATAATAGCCATAATGACATATTGGACTCGGAACGCGAGCCGAGCGCTAGTATAGGAAACGACCAAAATCAAGAACCAAATCACAACCGAAACCGCCAAGATATCATGATCTGGAAAAATGAACCGCCAGCATTCCGCGCTTCCGATGACGTAAAAAGCAAAAGAAATAGCCTGCGAAATGTAGAGCGGAATGCCGATCGCAGCGCCAGCCTCCAGCCCCAAAGATTTCGCGATGATCGAATACGCCCCGCCCGGCCCGATGCGGATATTCGTGACAACGCTGGACATCGAAAGAGCCGTTGCCAAAGTGATCATGTTGGCAAGAACAATGATAATCAAAGCTCCGCCCAAGCCGGCGCTACCGACCACATAGCCCAGACGCAAATACATAATAACGCCCAGGATGCTCAGCAGGCACGGCGTAAACACGCCTTCAAAGGTTGAAAATCTTTTAGTCGACATTTTCTTTAAGAGTTAGCGCTTTGGGCATGCGCATCGTGCGGCCCAAATCCCTATTTCATAGAGAATGATTAACGGCCCGGCCATGATCAATTGCGTAATGACATCCGGCGGCGTCAGAACAGCGCTGACTATCAATATGATCACAATCGCCTGCCGGCGGTTCCTTTCCAGGAAAATCGGCGTTATAACGCCGATCTTAGCCAAGAACATCACGGCCAGCGGAAGCTCAAAAATGAGCCCGAACGCCAATAGCATGGTCCCGACGAAAGATATGTAATTCTTCACCGTGATCATGGGAACGATCGTTTCCGTTGAGAAATTCAAAAGGAAGCGGATCGCGATCGGGACCGCGATAAAATAGGCGACCAGGCCGCCCGCAATAAAAAGAAAGAACGAGAACGGGGCAAAGATGCGGACATATTTGATCTCTTCTCTCTTTAACCCCGCGATGACAAAGCGCCAAATGTGATACAGGATCACAGGAAGGGCAAAAAATGCTCCCCCAAAAACCGAAAGCATGATGCGCACAACAAACGCTTCTCCGGGAGCAACAAAAACCAACCGGCCAACCGGTTTGATAAGAAAGGCAAGAACCGGATCGAGAAAGGCATAAAAACAACAGGCGCCGATCAGGATCGCGCAAAGGCATTTGATGATCCGGCGGCGCAACTCTTCATAATGATCCAGAAAGCTCAGATCATCAGGATTTCTTTTCATCGCTCTCATCGGCCGCGCTTTTCACTTCGCCCTCAACGTCCTTGCTGGCTTTCCGGAATTCCCGGATAGCTTTTCCCAGCGCGCTGCCGATCTCCGGCAATTTTTTCGCGCCGAATAAAATGATGATGACAAGCAAGATAAGAATAATTTCGGATGCGCCAATCTGTCCCATATCCGTCCCCTTCCCTATGGATCATCGGTTTTAATTTCTTGGATTATTTTATCGGTTCTTCCCTGATGAAAATAACTAAAATCCGGTTTCCACCGGATTTTTAAAAAAATTTCCGGAAAAAATTTGCCATCCTGAAAATTATATGGCATACTAACACCATACGGAGGATAGTGCTGATAGCGAAAGCATCACAAGGCCTATCACCTTATAGGAACGGCGCCCCGATGTTGATTCTGGGTGCCGTTTTTATTTATAAACGATTCCCTCCCCCATAAACCCTTCACCATATCAAAGAACCCTCAAAAAACATATAAACTGCTGTATTATAACAAGATCGGGATATCTTATTTGCGTCCCAAAAGCTTAAACATATTGGTTTTATAGGCCTCAACGCCAGGCTGATCAAAGGGGTTAACTCCTAGAAGATAGCCCTTAATAGCAATTGCTTTTTCAAAAAAGTAGTACAATTGGCCCAAAGAATAGGCGTCAAAACGCGGGACCGAAATGGTCATATTAGGAACCCCTCCATCATAGTGGGCCTTCGCTGTAGCCTTATGGGCCTGTTTGTTAACATAATCCAGGTCCTGACCTGCCACGCAATTGAAATTATCCAAATTTTCCGCATCATGCGGGATCAAGACTTTTTGATCCGCTTGTTCAGCCAATAAGAAGGTCTCAAATATGTTCCTTTTCCCTTCCTGGATCAACTGGCCCATGGAATGCAGATCGGTCGTGAACCCAAGCGATGCTGGAAAAATCCCTTTCCCGTCTTTCCCTTCGCTTTCCCCGCAAAGCTGCTTCCACCACTCCTGGACAAAAGCAAATCTCTGGTAAAAGGTTGAGAGCACTTCAATGGTCTTATTCTGCTTATAGAGAAGAAAACGTGCGCCGGCATATTGATAGGCCACGTTTTTTTTAAGGTCCATTTTTGCGCAAGCTATCTGGGCTTCCCGCGCGCCATCCATAAGCGCTTTTATGTCGACCCCGGCAATAGCCAAAGACACCAATCCCGCCGGCGTCAAGACGGAAAACCTTCCGCCCACATCATCGCTGATCACATAGCTCCGGTATCCTTCCCTATTGACAATATTTCTCAGAGCGCCCTTCTTTGCGTCCGTAATGCAGATGATCCTTTTTTTAAGCTCCTGAGCGGAATATTTTTTCTGCATGAATTCTTTGACGATACGAAACGCCAAGGCGGGCTCAGTCGTCGTGCCGGATTTTGAAATGACAACGACCGTCACCTGTTTATGCTCCAATGTCTTCAAAAGATGATAGAGATAGCCGGAGCTCAAATTGTGCCCGGCGTAATAAACGGGAAGTTTCTGCTCGGCAACAAGAAATTCCAACGTGGCACGGATCCCGATATACGAGCCGCCGATCCCGATGCTTAAAAGGCAATCCGAATGCCCGCGAACCTCTTGGCCAAGCTTAACGAGTTCATCAAGAAATGAATCTTTTGTCTGCCGGGGCAAATCAAGCCAGCCGGTAAATTCAGCCCCCTTCCCTTTTCTGCCCTCCAGGTCCTCATGGGCCTTTTTGATCTTCGGAAGAAGCTTCGTATAATCGCTTTCCTTAATATAGCCCTTCAAATATTGGCGATCGAGTTTGATATCCATGTCTTTGCATTTCCTTTCTAGTGTGCTATTCATCCAAAATAGGCTCTTGAATGACGGCACCGCCGAGCAATAAATCGTCGCGATAGAACACGACGGATTGGCCGGGCGTCACCGATTTCTGGGGCTTTTCAAATACCAGGCAGATATTGTCATCCCCCAGATAGGTCACAGACCCTTTAACTTCAGAAGCATTGTAGCGGATTCGGGCAGAAACTTCCACCGTTTCGGACGGAATATTCATGCCGATCGGATAAAACTTTTCCGCCAGCAATCCCCGGGCATATAAATGCTCTTCCAGGCCAACATACACCGTATTGGCCGCTTTATCGATCTTATAGACATAGACTGGATGCCCCAGCGCAATACCCAGCTTTTCTCGCTGGCCGATCGTATAATTAATGATGCCTTTATGTTCGCCAACGATTTCACCCTTATGATCCCTAAAAGGCCCCGGCTTGAACGCATCATCGCCCAAGCGGCTGCGGATGAATTCCTTGTATCCGGCGTCGGCAACGAAACAAATATCCTGGCTTTCGCTTTTCTCCGCAACGCTCAAGCGGAATTTTCGCGCCAGATCGCGGACTTGAGGTTTGGTGAATTCCCCCAAAGGAAACAGCACTTTGGAAAGAGCTTCCCGGTCAAGCCTGTAAAGAAAATAAGACTGGTCCTTTTGGCTGTCTTTGGCCTTGCGCAATTCATAACTTTGCTGAACTTCATTGTAAAGGATCCTTGCATAATGGCCCGTCGCCAAATAATCAGCGCCGAGCGACATCACCTTGTCGTAAAGGGCGCCGAATTTGACAAATTGATTGCACCGGACGCACGGATTGGGCGTCCGGCCGGCCCCATACTCCTCCGTAAAATCATTGATCACATCATCGGCAAGATTTTCAGAAAAATCCAGGACCTGATGCGGGATCCCCAAGGCCCGGGCAACCTTCCGGGCGTCGTCGCTGCCGCTCCCGCCGCAGGATATTGTTTTTTTATTGTCCGGATGCGCGATATCAAAACGCATGGTCACCCCGGCAACATCATAACCCTGCTCTTTCATGAGAGCCGCCGTGACAGAGGAATCCACTCCGCCCGACATAGCTACAAAAACTTTTTTCTTTTTGTCCGTCATGATCCCGTTACTCTTTCAATAGCCCAATACATAACATCTAAAAGCTCTTTCAATTCTCTTTTGGTCATGGCCAACGGCGGCATCAGCACCATCACATTGCCGAGGGGCCGTAAAATGACCCCCCGCTTGCGCACTTCTTGGCAAACGCGCGCGCCGATCTTTTCTTCCCATGCATAAGGTTCTTTGGTTATCTTGTCTCTGACCAGCTCAACGCCGACCATAAATCCGCGCTGGCGGACATCGCCGACATGAGGCAGATTATAAAACGACTTTAACTGCTCTTTCAAGAATTTTATTTTCGGCTGCAATCGCTCCAGCACCTTTTCCTTTTGAAAAACCTCAAGATTGGCCAAGGCGGCCGCGCAGCACAACGGATTACCCGTGAACGTATGCCCATGAAAGAAGGTCTTTTGATCTTTGTAATCGAAGCAAAATCCGTCAAATATCTTTTTTGTTGTCAAGGTCGCGGCTAACGGCAGATACCCGCCCGAGAGGCCTTTGGCAAGGCACAAGATATCCGGAGAAACATGCTCATGCTCGCAGGCAAACATTTTTCCGGTGCGGCCGAATCCTGTGGCCACCTCATCCGCGATAAAAATCACCTCATATTGGGCGCAAACCTCCCGCATTCTTTTTAAAACGCCCTTGGGCCACATGATCATCCCGGCGGCCCCCTGGACTATCGGCTCGACGACGAAAGCCGCGATGGTTGCATGGCGTTTTTTAAGCATCCATTCGAGTTGCTTAACATGCTCAAAAGCATAATCAGGATATGTTTTGCCTCGCGGCGCACGATAGCAATCCGGGAAATCCACGCCAATCGTTTTAAAAACCAAATGACGGTAAACTTTATGAAAAAGATCTATCCCTCCGATACTGACGCTGCCTAAAGTATCGCCGTGATAGGAATTCGCCAGATGCACGATGTTCTTCTTTTTGATGCGTCCGGTATTTTGCCAATACTGATACGCCATCTTGACGCCGATCTCAACGGATGTGGAACCGCTGTCGGAATAAAAGACCTTCTCCAGGCCTTGGGGCGCGATCTCAATCAAACGTTTGGCTAATTCGATCGCGGGAGTATTGGAAAGCCCCAGTAATGTGGAATGGCTCAATCGACCGACCTGGCCCTTGATCGCATCATCAATGAGCTTATGGCGATGCCCGTGCACATTGACCCAAAGGCTGGAAACCCCG
>JAKQAH010000038.1 GCA_029568545.1 Candidatus Omnitrophota bacterium | reverse complement strand
AGCTCGGCTCTTCCGAATTCGCGCTCTTTGCTGCCAAAAACTTTTCCGCCGAACACATGATTGATCACCTGCATTCCGTAACAAACGCCCAAAATGGGGATGTCCAGCTTAAAAATCTCCTTCGACGGCATCGGGGCATTTGTATCATAAACGCTGAGCGGACCTCCGGAAAGAACGATGCCTTTCGGCTTCATTTCAATAATCTTTTCAGCCGCGATATTGTACGGAACGATCTTGCTATACACCTTATTCTCCCGGATGCGCCGGGCGATCAGCTGCGTGTACTGGGACCCGAAATCCATGACGATGATCACATCTTTGCTGCGGATCTTTTGAACCTTTATGGAAGCGGCAATGCGGCTGCGGACTTTCTTCAGTTTAGGCAAACGGCCGATGCGTTTTTTCGGATTGACCTTGAATCTTGTTTTTAAGCCTTTGGGAATTCTTTTTTCGGTTTTCTTCTTCATTGCACGCTCATTCTTTTATGACTTTTGTGTTTGTGATTTCGGATTTTTCAATCGCGCAATCCCCTGTTTTTCCGTTTCTACTGAAAATCATTGTCACGCCGGAACTATTTCCCCATGCCTATGCGCTGACTGACCTGGAACACTTTTCCCTCGGTCTGTATGGAGGGAGCAATGATCATTTCCACATACTGCATCTCTTTGATGTTGGCCGCCCCCAGCGACCCCATCGACGTCTTAAGAGCTCCGACAAGATTTTGCGACCCGTCGTCGACGCGCGCCGGCCCAAAAAGGATTTCCTTAAGGCTCCCTGTCGTCCCAACCCTGATACGGGTTCCGCGCGGCAGATTGGAATGCGATGTCGCCATCCCCCAGTGATACCCTTTTCCAGGAGCTTCTTTTGCCCGCGCAAAAGCGCTTCCCACCATGACGGCATCGGCACCCGCAGCGAACGCCTTGCATATTTCCCCTCCCTGCCGCATTCCGCCGTCCGTAATAATCGGCACATACCTGCCGGTCTTCTTATGAAAGTGATCTCTTGCGGCGGCCGAATCTACCGTCGCTGTAATCTGTGGAATGCCGATCCCCAAGACGCCTCTTGTCGTGCATGCGGCCCCGGGCCCTACTCCAATCAGGATCGAACTGGCGCCAAGCTCCATCAATTCAAAAGCCATCTTATAAGTCACGGCATTTCCGATAGCGATCGGGATCCCGCTTTTCTGGCATAATTTCCCGTAGTCACACACCTTGTATTCGGTAGAAATATGCCTCGGCGAAGAAACTTGAGATTGTATGATAAAACAGTCGGCTCCCGCTTCGGCGGCGATTTTAGAAAACTTCTCGGCATTTTGGGGAATGCAGCTGACAACGGCGGGCACTTTTGCTTTTTTGATCTGCGCAATACGTTTGCTAATGAGGGAATCTTTGACTTTCGGCTGGTAAAGTTTTTGAAGAAGCTCCGTGGCCTTCTCAGGGGCCGCCTCAACGATTTCATGAAGGATTTCGCTAGGATCCGCATAACGCGTTTGAACCCCATCCAAGTTGAGAACAGCAATACCCCCCAGCTTTCCCATTGCAATGGCAAAATTGACATCAACAACACCATCCATCGCCGCAGCTAAAATAGGCACTTGAACTTTAATGCCTGCAATTTCACAACTTGTATCCACCTCATTGGGATTGATCGTGGTCATTCCTGGAACTAAAGCGACTTCGTCAAAGCCATAACACCTTCTTGCTCTTCGGTCAATACCAATCCATTCTGCCATTAAGAGTTCTCCTTCTTTGGATTGTAACTAGTTGCTTTTTAAGCACTTTGGGTTTTTAAGATATGGATTATCTCTAGAAATTGGGTATTTTGAAATGAAAAACTGCCATAATTAAGCATATAATATAGACAGTTTAGTATTAATTGTCAATAGGAAAGAAAAAGGGGCAAGAAAAAATTCTTGCCCCTTCTTTCGATTTTGCGGCTACAATCAATCCAATTACATCATTCCGCCCATACCGCCACCCGGCATTCCGCCCGGCATACCGCCATGCCCCTTATCTTTTTCCGGAACATCCGTAATCAACGCTTCCGTTGTCAAGAGTAAGGAGGCGATGCTTGCGGCATTTTGCAATGCGGTCCGCGTTACTTTAGCCGGATCGATGACGCCGGATTCCAACATATCGACGAAATCATCTTTGCTGATATCGTAGCCGATATTCTGTTTTTCTTTTTTCAGGCGATCGACGATCACCGAGCCTTCAAGACCGGCATTGTCGCAGAGTTGGCGCACAGGCGCTTCGATCGCCTGTTTAATGATCTCAACACCGGTTCTCTCGTCACCTTTTAGCTTTAGCGCTGAGAGAGCATCGATGGTTCTTAAGAGAGCTACCCCACCGCCGGGAACAATCCCTTCTTCAACGGCTGCACGGGTTGCGTGAAGAGCGTCTTCAACGCGGGCTTTCTTCTCTTTCATTTCTGTCTCGGTCGCGGCTCCGACATTGATGATCGCGACACCGCCGGACAGTTTCGCCAAGCGCTCTTGAAGCTTCTCTTTATCATACGAGGAATCGGTGCTGTCGAGCTGATTCTTGATCTGCGTGATCCTCTTGTTGATATCTTCCGTCTTGCCTGCTCCTTCAACGATCGTTGTATTATCCTTATCGATCTTGACTTTTTTGGCGCGGCCGAGATGGGTCAAATCGATGTTCTCAAGCTTGATACCCAGATCCGTTGTGATCGCTTTACCGCCTGTCAGAACAGCGATATCTTCAAGCATCGCCTTTCTGCGATCACCGTAGCCCGGGGCCTTAACCGCGGCGCACGATAATGTTTTGCGCATGTTATTGACCACCAATGTCGCAAGCGCTTCGCCCTCCACATCTTCGCTGACGATCAAAAGCGGTTTACCTGATTTGGCAACTTTCTCAAGCAAAGGAACAATGTCCTTAATATTGTTGATTTTGCTCTCGCAGATCAGAACATACGGGGATTCCAGCTCGCAGGTCATTTTCTCCATGTCCGTCGAGAAATACGGGGAAAGATACCCTTGGTCAAATTGCATCCCTTCGACGATCTTCAGTTCCGTATCGATCGTTTTGGATTCTTCGACCGTAATGACCCCATCCTTGCCGACGGCATCAAAAGCCTCGGCGATCTTCTTGCCGATGATCTGATCGCTGTTCGCCGCGATGGTCGCGACCTGCTCGACTTCTTTGGTATTTTTCGAATCGATTTTCTTGGAGAGCTCAGCGATCTTCGCAACAACCTTATCAACCGCCGCCTCGATCCCTCTTTTAAGAGCCATGGGATTGGCCCCGGCCGTCACGTTTTTAAGACCTTCGCGGTAAATCGCTTCCGCCAAGACCGTAGCTGTTGTTGTTCCATCACCGGCATTATCAGAGGTCTTTTCCGCAACTTCCTTGACCATCTGAGCCCCCATATTCTCAAAAGAGTCCTCAAGATCGATTTCTTTGGCAACCGTTACGCCATCTTTTGTTACCGTCGGAGAACCAAACTTTTTGTCGAGAACAACATTGCGGCCTTTAGGCCCCAGCGTAACCTTGACAGCTTTCGCTAACTGTTCCACGCCTTTGAGAACAGCGCGTCTTGCTTCATCACCGAAAATCAATTGCTTTGCCATTTTAAAACTCCTTGTTTATCTATCGTTATCTTCTCTATTTGATGATCGCCAAAACATCTTCCTCTCGCATAATGAGAAGGCCTTCATCTTCCTTCGTGGAAATCTCTGTGCCGCTGTATTTACCATAAAGAATGCGATCTCCCACTTTAAGCTCCATCGGTTGAACCTTGCCGTCTTCCGTCTTTTTTCCGCTGCCGACCGCGACAACTTTTCCTTCTTGCGGTTTTTCTTTGGCCGTATCCGGCAGAACGATGCCTCCCTTTGTCTTTTCTTCCGCCTCTAACGGCTTAACAATAATTCTGTCCGCTAATGGTTGAATTTTCACTTTGACACCTCCTTAGTTATAATCAACTGATATGTTTTATGAAATTTTAAGCCAAATGCTTTTAGCAATGAATTAGCTAGAGTGCTAATTTACCAAAAAATTTTTTTTTGTCAAGATTTTTTTTAAACCAAAAAGCCTCGTTGATAGTGGAAAGGTTAAAATCTTTAGGATGGGAAAAATAACTAGCACTCAAAATTTTAGAGTGCTATTGCGTCTAGACTGGCTTAAAATTAAAGCAATACCTTTGAAAACAAGATGCTTGTCAATTATTGTCGTTTTCTTGGAAATATACTGTTTCATCAAACGGGTATATCCTCCCGTCACAATAACTTTAGGAGAGCCTTTGATGCGCCGTGAAATCCTCTCAATTAAACCGCAAGACATAGCTCCATATCCGTGGAATATTCCGCTTAAAATACTTTCCTGCGTGTTTTTTCCGATCAAAGCGCGCGGGCCTTTCATTAAACTTATTCGCGGCAACAATGCCGTTTTCTGAAAAAGAGCCTCCGCCGATAAACGGATCCCGGAAACAATGATACCCCCTTCATAACTCCCCCTTGGAGAAACAACATCAAAAGTTGTGGCCGTCCCGAAGTCCACGACAATCGCCGGCTGGCCGTATAAACATTTGGCCGCATAGGCGCAAACGAGTCGGTCTTGGCCGACCTGCTTGGGATTCCGATAATTGTTCCTCATAGGAACTTTTATATCTTGCCCGATGACAATCGCTCTGACCCTGAGGCGATCTGAAACAGCTCGCCGACATACGGCCAGTACGCCTGGAACAACGCTGCAGATCACAACACATTCAATATTAGGGAATCTCTTTCCAATCTTTTGTAGAATTTTTCCGCATTGGGCACGCAATATTCTCTTGGGGACTTGAACTTCGGTCGAAAATGTCCGTATAACCCTTTCCCTCTGCAAAACACCAAAAGAGATGCTTGTATTGCCAATATCAATCGCTACGACCATAATCTTCCTCAAATATTTAGGCCAGCCTTAATGTCTTTGATTTTATCCCGGATTGCGGCAGCCCGTTCAAAATGCAAATTCCTGGCAGCCAATTCCATTTCTTTTTCTAGCCTTGCAATAAGGTTCGACACTGCAAATTCCTCTTCGTTTTGTCCCACCGAAGATAAAACAACCTCGCGGGCTTCCTCCTCCGCCAGCCCCTCAATCCCTTCCCGAATAGCCTTTTTTATGGTTTGGGGCGTGATATTGTGTTTTTTGTTGAACTCAAGCTGTATTTTTCTCCGGCGGTCACATTCTCCGATGGTCGCTTTCATGGCCGGGCTGATATGGTCCGCATACATAATGACAAGACCGTTGATATTGCGGGCCGCACGCCCGGAAACCTGGATCAAGGATGTTTGCGAGCGCAAAAACCCCTGCTTGTCCGCATCCAGAATAGCAACTAATCCCACTTCTGGCAAGTCCAGACCTTCACGCAATAGGTTGACCCCAACCAGGCAATCAAATTTTTTCTGCCGCAATTCTTTGAGAATTTTTGTGCGGTCAATAGTGTCAATATCCGAATGAAGATACTTGACTTTCAAGCCCTGCTCTTCCAAATACTGCGAAAGATCTTCGGACATGCGCTTGGTCAATGTCGTCACCAAAACGCGCTCATTGACACAGGCGCGCTTCTTGATCTCCCCCACCAGGTCATCTACTTGTCCGGCCGTCGGCCTGACTTCAATAGCAGGATCGACAATACCCGTTGGACGAATGACTTGTTCAACGCTGTTCTTGCCGCTTTCCTTTTTCTCGAAAGCGCCAGGGGTCGCCGAAACATAGATACGCTGGCGAATGATCTCCTGGAATTCTTTGAATTTCAGAGGCCGGTTGTCCAGACAGGACGGCAGACGGAATCCATACTCCACAAGCGTTTCCTTACGGGCCCGATCTCCTTCGTACATTCCGTTAATCTGGGGAACCGTGACATGAGACTCGTCAATGACCGCAATAAAGTCGTCCGGGAAATAATCCAACAAGCAGAACGGCCGGCTTCCTGCAGGCCTGCCGGACAGCGCTTGAGAATAATTCTCAATGCCATGACAATATCCCATCTCCCTGAGCATTTCCATGTCATACTTCGTGCGGGATTCAAGACGCTGCGCTTCAGCCAGTTTTCCTTTTTTCCTGAGTTTTTCCAGTTGCATCTTAAGCTCATCTTCAATCTGGGCGATCGCCGCATGAATGCGCGGCGGCGAAATAATAAAGTGCTTGGCCGGATAGATCGCGGTTTGCGCCAATGCCGCCATCTCCTTTCCCGTTACCGGGTCGATCTGAATAATGCGCTCGATCTCATCCCCGTAGAACTGAAGACGGATCGCATCTTGCCGGTAGGCCGGGTAGATCTCGAGCACATCCCCCCGCACCCTGACCTTGCCCCGTGAAAATTCATAATCGTTGCGCTCATACTGGATATCGATCAGTTTGGCCAGAACTTCGTCGCGATCAATCACCTGCCCTTGGTTCAAATAGAGCAAAAACTCCCGGTAATCCTGGGGAGATCCGAGATTGTAGATGCAGGAAACGCTGGCAACGATGATCACATCCCGCCGAGACATCAGGGATGTCGTTGCGGAAAGCCTCAGGCGGTCCAAACGATCGTTGATGGAAGCATCTTTTTCGATATAAACATCTGTCTGAGGAATATAAGCCTCGGGCTGGTAGTAATCATAATAGCTGACAAAATACTCAACAGCATTCTGAGGAAAGAACTCTTTGAACTCACTGTAGAGTTGGGCGGCTAACGTTTTATTGTGGGAGATCACCAGGGTCGGGCGGTTGATGCGCTCGATCACGTTGGCCAGGGTAAAAGTTTTTCCGCTCCCGGTAACGCCGAGAAGAACTTGGGCTTTCTGTCCGTCCAAAACCCCTTGGGCCAACCGATCGACCGCGGTGCTCTGTTCTGTAATAGGCTTGAACTTGCTTGTGAGGATAAATTTATCCATAAAACAGGCCCGCAAATAAATGGCCGGTCACGAGCCGCTTTCAGGAATATCCGAAGGCCGCACATCCAACCCTTGTTCGATATCTCGGAGAATATGATTGACCGCGGGATCATTGCGATAGCCATAAAAACTTTTAAACATCATCGAGGTGACCCGAACATAACGGACTTCGACTTCGGTCTCATGAGAAGTTTTTTCGCGCAAAAAGATATTCATTCGGGAATACCCCGAACCGATAAAGAAATAAGATTGACGGATTCCCGTAAAAAGTAATGTTTGCTCTTTGTTTTCTCCTGAAATCCGCTCGCGTTCAAACAGCTCCGGATCAGTTTCTTTCTCGATCGCCCATCCAGCCCGGCTCAATACCTGTCTTGTTTCCTCGCGCGTTCGGTCAAAAGAAGCATAAAAAATCCGCCGGTAAGGATTTGTATCCCGAATATAGCTCGGGATCGTTATGCTGGCGCATCCCATGACGGTTAACAATAAGAAACACCCAAGAATTCTTTTCATTTAGCAGATTTTCCCGTGTTTATATGGCCTCTTTTTATTATGCAGGCTTTTCTCATAAATCTCGTTCTCGATATCGATATGAAGCCCCCCGCAAAGGTCCAAAAGGCGGATAAATGTATCGGCCAGCTCTTCCCTAAAATTAGCGTCATCCTCATGCCGATAGGCTTCCATAGCTTCCGCCAGCTCGGTCACAATCAGCATGAGCGCTTCACCGATATTGCGTTTTTCGTCCCAAAATCCTTTTTCTACGGCTATGCTGTGGCACAGCCTCGCTAACTCATTAAGCGGTTGTCCTTTAATCGCGGTTTCGTCCAAGATCTCCTCCTTTATGTTCCCTTTATGAATTCTGACATATCCTTCGGCAAATCCGATTGAACGCTCACAGTCCTGTGATAAACAGGATGTTTCCATTCGACAGAAGCCGCATGAAGCGCCGTACGACGGAATTTGAGAGCATAGTCGCGGGCAAAGGCGAACTTCCGTTCGCCAAGAAGCGGATGCCCTGCTTGGCTGAAATGAATGCGTATCTGATTGGTCCTGCCGGTAACCGGCTGGACTTCAACAATGCTGAACTGTTTTTTTGCGCTCAGGACCCTGTAACGCGTTATCGCGCTGCTAAACACCCGTTTGCGCCCGAATTGTTTGTAAACAGGGTTGCGGAATTCCCCCTTTTCCGATGGTAGTCTCCCATGGACAAGGGCAATATATTTTTTTGTGACATACCGGCGCTTGAACAGGTCCATCATCATACGCTGGGAACTTTTGCCCTTCGCAAATATGATCGCTCCGGAGGTATCTTCATCGATCCTATGGCAAGGATGCAGCTTTGGGGTCCCTTCCCCAGCGGCATATTGCTGATTGACAATATTAACCAGCGTCCTCTTTTCGTTCTTTGAGGTCGGGATCACCAACAGCCCCGCCGGCTTGTCAAACACAATATAATGATCATCCTCATACAGGATTTTAATGGGATGCCGGGGGGTATTCGTGCTTGGCGGTAAGGAATTGCTAGGGCTCTTATTCAAATGCGCTGGACCTCAAAAACCGCTATCAGGCCATTTCACGTTGGTCATGCCGCGGATCAGGCTGATCCGGAATCTTCCGCCTCATTTTCGTCGTTTCCCTGCGACGTCATAAGGGCTGTCAGATAATTCAGTTTTCGGATTAAAATTATTGGAAAAACGATGATCCAAACCTGAAAAGCCAAAGCAAACAAAACTTGTATGGGAGAAACACTGATGCTGATTGAATTTTCCATGGAATATCCCTATCGGAGGATGAAATCTAAGGAACCGTTTCCTCTTTTTTCATGTAGGTATCAACATAATCCGTGATATATTCGGCGTCGCGTTCCGTAATCTCGCTGAAAAAAATAGCGACATTGTATTTCCCTTGGTTCGCAACGGCCTCTGACCGGACAACAACACCCTCGCAGGAAATCTTTTTGACTTCGGTTTTTGTGCCCTTGGGAAAAGAGAGAAGAAGATGGATCTTCAGCTTCGTCATAAGCGCAACCGGCGCATCAACGCAGCAATAGGCGCCCGAACGGCTGATATTGAGCGTCTCTGTGACAAAATCACCGTCGTCCTGGCAAATTTTCACCGGGATGTTGTTCTCCAGACGCGGATCTCTTCTACGTTCATGTATCGCCTTAGGGGAAATCACAGCTGTCTCCTTTTATTCCGCAGGCTTTGCGGCTGAATCATTCATTTTCTTTTGAAAACAGGTTTTATTGCAATAATAACCGCCGTTCCGATAATACCGTCGGGCTCTGGAAATCGGCTTTTTGCATCCGGCACAGTTTTTTACTGCTTCTTCGACAACGTTTTGTTCTGCCATAATCTTCCTGAACTCCTTTCAACAACTTTTCCTTAATAATGATTCTTATAAGGCATAACGATCAATATCCGCTAACTTATATTATGCCCCTTTTAACCAAATATTGAGATGCGTTCGCTATTTGGAAGACAAAAATCTGTGGATTATTTTTTGAGAATCCAGCAAAGAATCGCCTTCGAATTCCAAACCGACTTGGTAGCGGTCTCCGAACCGGCTTTTCTCCACCCAGGCTACGCGACACGGGCAATCGACAATGCTTTCATCGGACAATTGTATCTGGAGAGTCATTTCCGTGCGTAAAGGCACGAAATCGTTAAATTGAACCCTGGCCCCTCCCTGGCTAAGGTCGCAGGAAAGACAGCCGCCGTATTGACTAGGATCCTTCAATTGGAACCGGACCGGGTGAGCGCTGCGGATTCGGTTAAACTGCCGGCGTTCATCTTCATTACGCGCTTGAAGTTCCTCTGACATATGCCCTTTCACTCGAAACCAAAAAAGCCAAAGATAATATCTTTCTTTTTCTTACTTGTGTGCATTATACCATAATCTGATTGTCCCACAATCATTTTTTTCCCATAATATGCTCAAAAACCGTTTCTTTGGACACTAATATTATGTTAGAGAGCTAAAAATACCCTCCAGGCTCCTTTGAAAGAGAATTTCTTAAGACATGAACAAACTAGACCAAACCCACATATCATGCTATAATTTCCCCCATGTATAAAAAGTTCTACCATCTCAAAGAAAACCCTTTCAACATGACCGCAGACCCGGAGTTTTTTTTCTCAAGTTTGCATCACAAAGAGGCATTTTCCCATCTTGTCTATGGCATCCACCAGCGAAAAGGCATTCTGGTCGTAACCGGCGAGATCGGCACCGGCAAAACTACGCTGTGCCGGACCCTTTTAAATCATTTGGACGGCGAAACCAAGACGGCTCTAGTCCTCAACCCCAATTTCTCGGATATTCAGCTCCTTAAACTTATCATCAAGGATTTTGGAATCCAGGGAAATCTTAGAAACAAGCTCGAGATTGTCGAGGCTCTCAATAAATTCCTTCTAGAAGAAACCGCCCGCGGGAACAATATTGTTTTGATCATTGACGAAGCGCAAAACCTATCGATCAAGCAGCTGGAACAGGTCCGCTTGCTCTCGAATATCGAAACAGAGAAAGAAAAGCTCCTTCAGATCATTTTGGTCGGGCAACCGGAGCTCTGCGATAAACTGAGGCTCAATGAATTGCGGCAATTGAATCAACGGGTCGCCGTCCGTTATCACATTTTGCCTTTGGAGCGCCATGAGCTCGCGGCCTACATCAAGCATCGGCTTATGATCGCTAATACCTTAAAAGACTCGGAAAACCAGCTTCATTTCACCGATGAAGCCATCGATATCATATTCAAGAATTCCGGCGGAACGCCAAGAATGATCAATATCCTTTGCGACCGGGCCCTGCTAGCCGGATTCGCCATGGAGACAAACAGGATCGATGAACATATCATCCATAAATGCATTCAGGAGGTCGTCTGCAAATGAGCATTATCAATGACGCTTTAAAGAAAGCCCAGTTCAGTTTCAAGAAGAAAGAAAAACCTATCGAAAAAAAACCAGATCTGCCGAGCGATCAAAGCGTTTCGAACGTTTACGAAAAGCTCTATAAAACACAGGGCGACCTGCGCAAAACAGCGTCCGTAAGCGGAGATGCGAAACAAAAATCGTCTCTGGCCGTAAAATCTCCTCTCCCTCAAAGATGGCTGCAAACTTCCATATCCATCATCCTCTTCTTAGCGCTTGCTTATGGCGGATTTTATTTCCTGGAGCAATATCCGCCGGCTCAAAAACTTATCCGCTCCTTTAAATCCAAGATTTTTGGATCCCAAGCCAGGACCGCGCAAACGACTCCCAAGAAACGAAAATACAAGTCCGGAGAACTCGTGTTGAACGGGACCTCTCTCATCGATGGAAAACGGGTCGCTTTGATCAACGACGAAATCTATGAGGTTGGCGATACCGTGGATGGCAATAAGATCATCAGCATCGAAATGAACCAAATCGAGCTCAGCGATAACGAAGTCATCACCACTCTTAAAATTCACTAAATTTTCCAGATATCATCCCGGATTACTGGCAGGACCGGACAGCTCTGTGGATCATGTCCGGCGAAACGCCTTCAACCAGCCGGACCTTTCCGAGTCGAGCCATCAGGACGAAGCGATTCCTTCCGGCGAGAAACTTCTTGTCGTGGCGCATAAAACGGAGAATGTCGGATGTTTTTACGCCTTCAATGCGCTGCGGTAAGCCTATGCGTGAGAGAATCTCGTTAAGGGACTCGACATCGTGTTTCGGGCACATCTTTTTTTGGCAGGAAATATCCGCCGCCACACGCATGCCTAATGCGATGGCTTCCCCATGATGATAGTGATTATATTTTCCGGCTGCTTCAATGGCATGCCCAATAGTATGGCCGAAATTTAAGATCGACCGGAGCCCTTTTGTTTCTCTCTCGTCGGCCACAACAACATCCCGCTTGATACGGCTCGAATGCCAAACAACATGTTCGAGGGCCCGCGGATCACAATCCAAAAGTTTCTTGTAATTGCCGGCAACATACTGAAAAAATTCTTTATCTGCAATAACGCCATATTTGACAATCTCCGCAAGACCGTTGCGTATCTGTCTTTGGGGAAGCGTTGTCAGCGTAGCCGTATCGCTCCAAACAACCTTAGGTTGATAAAAAGCTCCCGCCAGATTCTTGCCGAAAGGCAAATCGACCGCGACCTTCCCTCCGATCGCCGAATCCACCTGGGCCAAAAGAGTAGTCGGGACCTGAACATAAGGAACCCCCCTCTTGTACGCGGCAGCAACGTAACCGGCCAAATCACCGACTACACCGCCGCCAAAAGCGATAATGAATATTTTCTTGAGCTGATCGTAGCGGGCAATTTGTTCCATCAAGCGGAAAGCGGACTTGGCCGACTTGGACCGCTCCCCGGCAGGAACTTCCAGAACCTTGACCGAGAAACCGTCGCGCTCCAATCCCGAAATCAGAACCTTCCCGTGATGCTTTTTGACCGCCGGATTGGTAATGATCACCGCATTCGTGCCGATATTAAGGCTTTTTAGTCTCCCGCCCAACTTGGAAAGGATACCGTTTCCAACAACGATATCATAGGGATCGATTTTTAAGCGAACAGGTATTGTTTTCATCACAAGGAAACTCCTAGCTGCCGGCCGAGAAAGACAATGATCGGTACGACAACGCGTTCGAATAGACCCAAATATAATAATACAACAACGATAAAAATACCATAGCGTTCTAACCGACTATAGGCCAGAAGATAACGGTCCGGCAAAAGCCCCATGACGATGCGCGACCCGTCTAACGGAGGAATGGGCATTATATTGAAAACAGCCAATAAAAGATTGATGAAAACTGCGAAAGCGAAGAAGTCAGCATATTGCGGCAAAGGATAGGCCTTGGCCAGCAGGCTAAAAAAGACCGCAAGGACGATATTAGTTATCGGACCTGATATGCCGACCCACATCATATCTTTTTTCGGATTGCGCAGCCGCATGAAATTCACGGGAACAGGCTTGGCCCAACCGAAAACAAAAACATCATATCCTAAAAAACGCAGAACAATTAATACCCCCGGCAGCAAAAGCGTACCCAAGGGATCAATGTGCTTTAAAGGGTTGAGTGTTAAACGGCCGGCTTGTTTGGCGGTAGGATCACCTAATTGGTAAGCGGTCCATCCATGGGCATATTCATGCAGTATAATCGAAAAAAAGAGAACAAGAATAATGATAAGAATATCGATAATCACAGAGGGCGTAACGCAAGCCTCCCTAGAGCATTAGCCTGATTTTTGAGACAATAATGACCGGATAAGCATACTTGGACCGGAGATTTTTATTGACCTTCCCTTCGACGGAAACGCGAAGATTCTTGAACCGCCCCAGCATCTCATTGACGCCCTGCACATAGCAAACAGGCCGGCCGCCGGCAGTGATCTTATAATAGATTCCATCGTTCTCATCGTCTTGGTAGGCTTCGACGTAGCCAACCGCATAAAAAATCTCTTCTTCCTCGGCCTCCTCTGTCGCTTTAGGATCCTTCGATTCGGTCTTTTCGTCCGTTATATTTTTTGCTGTTCCCAAAGACGGAAGAGGTTCCAGATCTAGGAAAATTTTGGCGGCTAAGGCCTCCTGATATTCCTTAACATCCTCCGATTTAAAGGCCAGGTATTCTTCGGCAACCCACCCATAACTGCCGAGCACCGGCCGAATACGATACCATTCCTTTAATTCCTCCTCGATGAAAATCTGTTCGCCTTTCATCAGCTGGCCCAAAATCGTGTAATGCGTGCCCGCCCCGGCTCGGACATTGATCCGGTCGCCCAAAACGCCACCGGCATCTTGGCCAAGGAACTGAATATATTCCTTATGCACGTAACTTTTTGCCGATGCGGGAAGCTGGACCTTGTACCAACCATATCCTTTTTCCAGAACAAACACTTCCTCGCCTTTCTTCAGTTGGCCTATGACCTCAAAATTGGTGCTTTGTCCTGCGCGGACATTCACCTGATCCTCGATGGCCTCGGCGCGAAAAGGAAAGGCTTGCTCACCGGCAAAGGCAACATCATTTTTCGCCAGACTGACATGAAGAATCAGAAATAAGAATAGGGAATGGAACGCGATACGTGGCATCATATCCTGGAGAGAACTTACACGAGAAATCGGGATGAAAAGAACAAAGGCCTATTTGGCCTTTGCTTTAGTTTCAGCCGCAGACGCTGGAGCCGCTGCCGTAGCTGCGCCTTCGCCGCCTTCCGCCGCGGTCTCTTCTTTTTTCTCTTTCTTGGCCGCTTTGATCCTGATGATCTTAGTCTTGGGCAAACCCGTCACGGCATGCGCGTCATGCCAAAGGCCTTTTTTCATAAGATCTTTAATGCGTTCAATGCACGTTAAGACCGTTCGCTGCTGTGCGCCGGCCGTATCAATCTTGAGTGATGGATGCAATGACATCTTACAATCTCCTTACCAAGCAATCATTATATTGTTTCTTCAATTTACCGGAAAATTTCTTTGCATCTCCCATCTGCATGAACTTTCCGACACATACAATGATGTAGTCTCCTTTCGGAAGGACAAACGCATCATTGTGGCCGATACCTTTGAGCCGATCCGCTTCTTTCTGAGCGTCTTTTTCCCTTTTAAAAGACGCGACCTGGATCGTAAAAAGCTTCTCCTGCTCTTCGGTCTTTTCTATGGGAGGTTGGACTGACGTTTCACTCTCTTCAGAGATTTCCCGGGGAACTGCAACAGGAAAAACTATCCTCTCGCTCTGCGAAGCGGTATCCGCTGGGCCTATGGGGACTCGAGCCGGCGTACTATTGTTAACGGCGCCGACCGCCGCCTGGTCGCGATTCGCGCTGGGAGTGAAAACCACACGTTTCCCGCGCTCAACCCCAAACGAAAAGAAAAGAACCAGCGAAACGATAAAAATAATACAGAGCACAATAATATTTTCCAACGAAAGTGTCAAGTCTTTTGTTAGAGGCCCTGGCTTCCCTGCTTCCGGGATATATTTTGAAACTCCGGGAAAAAGCTCAAACTGTGACTGTTTTCTAGGACTAATATTCATATTAAACATTATAGGGTTTTTATTCAGCTAAACTCAAGTATTTTCTGAATTTTTTTTGGTGAGAGAGTTTTACAAAGGCATTGACGACTTTCGGGTCAAACTGGGTCGCGCTATTACGCTTGATTTCCTCGATGGCCTCATGAATAGACAATCTTTTGCGGTAAGGCCGTTCTACCGTCATGGCTTCGAACGCATCGACGACAGAAAGAATCCGAGCCCCGATCGGAATCTGTTCTTTCCGCAATCCTGACGGATATCCCGAACCATCATAGTTTTCGTGATGATAGAGAATGATCGGCAAAACCGGCCTCAAGAAGGCGACCGGACGGATCAGCTCCGCGCTTTTCGCGGGCTGATTCCGTATGATCTTGAATTCCTCAGGCGTTAAATGGCTGGTTTTCGCCAAAATGTCGTAGGGCACATCAATCGCGCCGGCGCCGCGCAAAACACTTGCATAGTAAAGGCTGTCGATCGTTTCTTTATCGACGCCAAGCTTCTCTCCCAAATCCTCGAGGATCTTGAAGAATACCGGCGTATGCGCTGTCGCGGAGGCGTGTCCGTGGCGCGCCAACAATTTCCCGATAAACTCAATGCTCCCTAAAATGACTTTCTGCTGGGACTCATAGAGCTGCAGATTCTTGATGGCGGTTACCGCCTGCTCGGCAACAACAGCCAGCAGCTCCTGGTCCGAATCTGTGAATGCCGGCTCTCCCTTCTTGCGCCGGATAAAAATAGCTCCGATATTGTTATCGGCCACCAAAGGCAGGCCCACAAGATGTTTCTCGAAGATCGTATAGCCGTTCGTGACTTTACGCTCTTTTTCCGTTGCATGCCGAGCGATCTCTTTTTTCTTTTCTAAAAGAATATTTATCTGGTTGTTGAAAATAGCGATCAGAACAATCTTTTTCGTTTCGGGATCAAGGATATAGATCGTTGAAGAACTGGCTTGAATGAACTGGCACAACAGGCGGGTCAACCGCAGAGAAAGCTCTTTGACATTATAGGTCGAATTGATCAGCCGATAGACCATATGCACGGCCGACAGGACCATCTTATACTTTTTCGCAGGGGTCAAAAAGTTTTTTGTGCTCATCGATAGCCGTCCGGTCGGTCATAGAGGCAATGTAATTGCAGATGATTTCATATTTCTCGTTCTCATTGTGCTGCGCTTCGCGCCGGTAAACCGTTTCCGGCAGCTGTTCAGGAGTTTGCGCATAGACCTTGAACAGATCCTCAATGATCCTCTTCGCCTTGTCGGTCATACGGATAACCCGGTGATGCCGGTAGAACTTCTCGCCGAGAAGGTTCTGAAGGTATTCGCGCTCTTCGTTCATCGGGGCACTGAACCCGATCACTGTTTCATGAGGATTTTTGTAATTATAGATTTTGACGTCCGCCGAGGAGCCAAAATCGAGCTCTTTGAGCCTTTTGCTCGAAAACGCCTGAAGATCCCTCATTTGTTCATCGATCAGCGCCTTGACGATTTGATACTTGAAGATTTCCTTGTTCTTGGCCTCCAGGGCGGCATCGACGCGTTGGCACGCCTTTTTCCAAAGGCGGCTTTCCCTGAGATCTTCTCCCGCAATGCACCCCGAAGTTATGCCGTCGTCAATATCATGAGAAAGATAGGCCAGCGAGTCGGCAATGTCAACAGCCTTAGCTTCAAGCGTCGGGCCCTCATCGACAAACGTATTGTAGTGACTATCCTCCGGCTTGTCATAAACTGTCGAATGTTTTAAGATGCCTACTAAGACCTCTTTGGTCAGATTCAACCCGTCAAAATCGGGATAGCGCTTTTCAAAGCGGGTGACAATATCAAAGCTCCGTTGATTGTGGTTGAACCGCAGATTCGCTGAGGCCATGATCTTGTTGAGAGCCTGCTCTCCCGCGTGGCCGAACGGCGGATGGCCGAGATCATGCGCTAAGGCGATCGCCTCAATAAGGTCCTCATTCAATTGAAGGCTCCGGCCGATCGTCCGGGCGATCTGCGCGACCTCAATGGTGTGCGTCAAACGCGTCCGATAGTAATCCCCTTCATAAATGACAAAGACCTGAGTTTTATATTCGAGCTTCCGGAACGCTTCGGAGTGGACGACGCGGTCGCGGTCGCGCTGGTAGCAGGTGCGGACATCATGCGGCCCTTCCCGATGCTCTCTGCCGCCAGAATCCTTGCTCTTCATCGCATAAGGAGCGAGAATTTTCTCTTCCAAAGACTCACTATCTTGTCGTGTTCGCATAATACCTGCTTATTTCCGCAAAGCCTTCCGAGCCTTAGAAAGATGCTGGTACAAGGCCTCAAGCGATTGCGAAATAACTTTTGTGTTCCCTGTGACCGGCATAAAATTCACATCGCCCTGCCATCGAGGAACCATGTGGATGTGAACATGTTTGGGAAAACCGGCTCCAGCTGTTTTCCCGAGATTGATGCCGATATTATATCCGTCCGCATGCATGGTTTTATCCAGCAGGACTTTTGTTTCCTGAAGAAGGTCCATTAAACCCTCCCTTTCCGTCCGGGAAAGGTCGCTTAAGTCCGCAACGTGGCGATTCGGGATGATCATGACGTGGCCATTGTTGTAAGGATAGATGTTCAAAACAGAAAAAGCGTGTTTTGTCCGCTTGATAATGAAATGTTTCTTGTCTTTCTTCTCCTTAAGGATATGACAAAAAACACATCCCTTTTTCTTTCTGGCAACCTGAGTCACATAGGTGACCCGCCAAGGAGCCCATAATTTATCCATGACAGCCGTCCACTTTCACGATTTTGCCTGATACTTTACCCTTGATAATTTCCAAAATCCCGTAGGAACAATAGGGCGAGCGCACGGTGTCGCTCGGACTTCCCGGATTAAAATACAGCACATTATTGATCTTCTTGTTGAACGGCTGGTGAGAATGCCCGAAAATGACGATATCGACCTTATCCGCCTTGAATTCGGCCCTCACCAGATCAGGAACTTTTTCGGCGGGGCCATGCCCATGATAAACACCGATCTTCAAGCCTTCCACCTCAAAAATATCGCGCTCAGGAAGAATTTGACGAAGCTCCAATCCGTCCATGTTCCCGAAAACAGCCCGAACATCAGCCATCTTCTTAAAGATCTTCAGGTCTTCCGGAGAACAAAAGTCGCCCGCATGAACAATCAGATCGACTTTCTTAAAGTCATCCAGAACCTGCTTGGGAATGCTGCGGGAATGCGTGTCTGAGATAACTCCTATTTTCATCACAAAATATAAGGTTTATCAAAAAGCGTTAATAAGGTATTGAGCTCCTGCTCGCTCCAGATCCAGAATTTTTCCTGTAAAGCCTTGAGCCGCGTATTTTCATCGAGATTCCCCAAAGACACAATCAGGCATTTCTCCGGCCGCGGATTAAACCTCTTGGCCTCGCGCAAGATCGTCGTAACATCATTCTCTTCCACGTGCTCGCGCTTGGAAACCACGAACCAAACAGCATCTTCGGTTGCCGCTTTAATGGCGTCAATATAACTGCCCGTGTCATTCCTGAATTTGCACGGCGTGATTTCCCGGAATGTCGGCAGCTTGTATTTCCTCCCGTTGAGGTTCAGGGCTTCGTTGTCAAAGCAATAAAACAGATCAATGATGCGCGACGAAAAATCCTGGCGGGACGCCACATGAAAATCCTCGACATTGGCGCTAAATTCCTCCTTGAACTGTTGAAGCTGTTTGTCCGGAGCCAGATCCACCCCCCGCAAGCGCCTTTGATAGACATATTTCATCCAATATTTGAAAAGCTTGTCCTTAAAGTAATAAAGATTGCCGTTCTTGACGATAATACCGGATTCGGTCAATTGGGCCATAAGCTGGACGATCTTGCCCCTTTTTATCCCCGTGTCTTTGACAATATCGTCGGTTTTATATTTGCCGTTTGACAGCGATAGCAGCAAAAACGATGCTCCTGAGTCTTTTTTCTCACCGTCGAGCTTGTTGATTGCCAGCTCAAAATGCCGGCTGATGACCCCCCAACGGTCGAAGATCGTATTCTCAACAGCCTGGGATAGCAACGGTAGATAAACCTCGTTCTGCTTGTAAACAGCGCTTAAGTTTCGCAATTCTCCGCAGACCAGCTTTAAATATAACGGATGGCCGCCAGTAAAATCCGTTAAAAAATTGCTTAATTGCTGGCTGATCCTATGGCCTTCCAGCATGTGCGCAATAAACTGCTGGCTAGCCTGGACATCAAAGGTATCGATCTCGACCGTCTCGAAATTCCCGAACAATAAAGACAACTTCTCGGATAAGATCTTTCTGGCGGCCGCTTTAAACGAGCTCACCACGATATAGAAACATCTTTTTTGGGTCATGATCTTTTTGCCCAGGTGCTGAAAAATGTTGGGCACGCCGAACTCTTCCAAATTCTGGAATTCATCCAGAATCAAAATGCAGAATTTTCCCGTCTCGTTCGTAAAGATCTCGGGCAGCGTCAATAGCCCCAGGAACGATGCGGACACTTTTCCATGCGAAAAATCCTTTTGGATCTTGCGGATCACCTGAACGGTTTGAGGAATATGCCCTTTCGTGCTTTCCAGCAGAAGGTTGAGGTCATCGTGAAGAGGCAACCGGCAGTTTTTTGAGAAATTATACAATAAGCTTCCCGTAAACTTTGTGAAGAAATAATTGAAATCCTTATGCTCGAGATCCAGATAGATCTTCGTTACATCATCATTTTCCGAATTGGAGAGAAAATGATGCAGGATCGCGCTTTTCCCGACATGAGGATGCCCCAAAAGAGCCACATTTTGACGGCACCCTTCTTTAAGGTCCGCAACGCGCTTCTTAAGCAAGCTCAAAACGTCCGCGCGGCCGAAAAAATTCTTCTCACAGATCTTATCGCTCATGGCAAATAATAAAGAGGATTATCCTCTGCTGATTTCTTCCTGATCTGAAAATGCAGATAGGCCGAGCTGCCGCTGCGGCCAACCTGTGCAATGTCCGTGTTCTTCGAAACAACTTGGTCTAATTGAACAAGCAGCATTGCGTTACGCGCATACACCGAATAGAGCCCGTCCATATGGTCTAAAATCACCGTCTGACCATAACCGTGCAAAAAATCCGCGAAAACAACCCGCCCGGAACGGGCGGCCTTGACGATATCCCCCTCTTGTGCGCTGATATCGATCCCCTTGCTGAGTTCAGTACCGCGCCGCTCGTGAAAATATGTAACAACTTTTCCCTTCAGAGGCCAGGCGAACTCGTTATCGCTTTTATCCAAGACGGGAACAACATCGCGGGGCGCGTCAGCCCCGGGAATGAAAATCAGCTGATCCTTCTCGATCTTGGCGACCGACGGGATATTGTTGGCGCGCGTAATATCGCTGATCGGGATATCGTAAGTTTTAGCAATGCGCCAGATTGTTTCTCCGGCTTTGACTTTGTGATAAGTGCCCCTCTGGCTGATGGCAGTCGGCTCTTTAGAAATCTCCTCTTTCTGCGTTTCCAGCGTGACGCATCCTGAGGCTATAACCAATAACGCGCCGAAACCCATTAAAAAAAACGTTCGTTTACGACCCAGTTGATCAATCATCTCAATCTCGTGCAAAAATAAAGCGGGCGATGAGAATCGAACTCACGTCACCAGCTTGGGAAGCTGAGGTTCTACCACTGAACTACGCCCGCAAGATTTTAATGAGTTTTTCTCCAAAAAATAATTCCGGAATTTAAGCCATGGCCGCTTTAAATCGTTGAACGGCTTTACTGACATCTTCCGCCTGAGAAATAGCCCGACAAACAGCGACGCGTTTTACGCCCGAAGATACCAGGCTTGCAACATTCGAATGATCGATGCCGCCAATGGCAAAAACAGGTATCTTGATATTCTTCACCACCTTTTCCAAAAGCCGTATATCCATCGGCGAACGATCAGGTTTTGTCAAAGTTTTAAAGACGGATCCGAACCCGATATAATCCGCGCCTTCCTCCTGGGCTTTTTTTGCGTGATCGAAGGTCTGGCAAGAAATTCCGATCAAGGGCCCCTCTCCTAAGATTTTTCTTGCAGACTTAAGCGGGATATCGTTTTGCCCGAGATGAACACCCGACGATTGGCTAACCATCGCCAGATCAACCCTGTCATTGATGATGTAGGGAACGCTCCCGCGTGTGATCTTTAGAATGCGCCGCGAAAAATCCAGAATATCTTTGGCCGACCCTGTTTTATCCCGCAATTGAACAATATCCACTCCACAGGCAACAGCCTTCTGAGCAACTTCAAAGAGCTGATCGTACGAATTCACTTGCCTATCCAGGATCAAATAGAGCTTAGCGTCCTTCAATAACGTTCTTTTCAAGGGCATAAACTTTATAGCGCAGCTTTTTAAGATCCTCAGCAAGTTCCGTCTTGCGTAATTTCGCAAATTCCTCTAAAACGCGCAAAGACTCTTTGGCCCTTTGGGAATTCGCATAAAAAATATCACCGATGTTTTTGCGTTTAAGCTCCGATGCCGTCGATCGGCGTCCTACATCGGCCAAGATATCACGGGAGCGGATCGCATCCATGATCCCCAGGGCCGAAACCGCCCGGGTTAATCCGTGGCGAACCGATTTGTACCCTTGTGTCAGCTTCGCCTCATTAAGGCTGAAACGGCAAACATCCTCGCAGACCCTCAGCCCTTCTTTCGCGCGGTTGAAATTCGCATCAATGATACGTTCCAGCGATTTATCGTTTGCGTTTCGCACGTTTCGTAATACGCTCAATGATCCCGGTCGATGAAAGCCCGGGGACAAATCGTATGTATTCAACTTTCCCGCCTCGGTCCAGGACGACATCGCTTCCCACAATGCCTTTTTGCTTCCAATCAGCGCCCTTTATCAAAATATCCGGCTGGACATCCGCAATCAGTCTCGCCGGCGTAGCTTCAGGAAAAAGAACGACATAATCTACACACGCCAAGGCCGCCAAGACCGCGGCGCGCTCTTTTTGCCCGACAATCGGACGATCTTTGCCCTTGATTATTTTGACAGAACGATCGCTATTAAGACCGACGACAAGAACCCGATTGTCCTTTTTGGCTCCTTCCAGATAACAGACATGCCCCATGTGAAGGATATCGAAACAACCGTTCGTAAAAGCAATCTTCCGCCCTGCTCTTCGAAGTTTAGAGATTTTTTTCTTGAGAGCCAGAACAGTAACAATTTTTTCTCTTGTATTCATCATGAAAATTGGTTCTCGACCAATTCGCAAATCGCGTGCGCAATGCAAAGATGAGACTCCTGGATGCGCGCTGTAACGCTCGACGGAACAATCAGGCTGATATCCGTAAGCCTTGCCAATTTCCCCCCATGGCATCCGGTTAACGATAAGGTCTTAAGCCCCATCTGCTTCGCTTTCTTGATCCCCTCGATGACATTCGGGGAATTGCCGCTTGTTGAAATCCCCCAAGCCACATCCCCTTTTTGCCCCAACCCTTCAATCTGTCGGGAAAAAATAACATTAAACCCGTAATCATTGCCCAGAGCCGTCAAGGCCGATGTGTCCGTCGTCAGCGCCACCGCGGGCAAGGCTTTCCGCTCTTTCTGAAAACGTCCGATAAATTCCGCCGCAATATGCTGGCTGTCCGCAGCCGATCCGCCGTTGCCAAATAAAATAACCTTTCGGTTCTTCTTGAGCGCATCGGTCACGAGTTTAACCGCAGCCATCATTTCGTCGAGGTTTTTCGAAAGAGTCGCTTCCTTGACCCGGATCGATTCCTTGAAAATATGTTCAATCGTTGTTTTCATCACTCTTTTCTGTCCGATTAGGTATAAAAAACCTTGGCAATCTCGATCAAGTCTGCGTCGATCATCTTGCGTTGCTTGACCGCTTCTTCGATATCCACATAACTGATCTTATTATTCTGAAGACTGACCATTTTCCCGAACTTGCCCTCTTTGACCAACTCCACAGCCTTAAAACCTAACCGCGTTCCGAGCAGCCGATCATAGGCCGTCGGAATGCCGCCGCGCTGGATATGGCCCAAAACGCTGACGCGCGTTTCATAACTTGTTTTTTCTTCAATGAGGTCCGCAAGCACTTCCCCGATGCGCCCAACGCGATGCGTTCCCCGGTTAAACTTCCTATCCAGCTCTTCCTTGGTATAGCCTTTGATCTGGGCCCCTTCGGAAACAACGATAATACTGAAACTTTTTCCGCGTTTATGACGGGCTTTCAGAGAAGCGCAAACCTTATTGATTTCGATCGGAAATTCCGGCATCAAGATATAATGCGCTCCCCCGGCAATACCTGCTTCCAAAGCGATCCACCCCGTGTGAAGGCCCATGACCTCGATAACGATGATCCTGTGATGGCTTTCCGCCGTTGTATGGAGACGATCAATACATTCCGTGGCGATATTTACGGCTGTATCGAATCCGAACGTATAGTCCGTACCCGAAAGCGCGTTGTCGATGGATTTGGGAACGCCAACAATCGGAAGAGCATGCTCACGATAAAGTTGTAGGGCGATCTTCAACGTATCCTCGCCGCCGATCGTGATCAACGCGTCCATGCCGCTGCGCTTGAAGTTTTCGGTAATGAGATTGATGCGGCGCTTCTCCAAAGGCGGGACAATCCGGCTTGTTCCCAAGATCGTTCCTCCGCGGGCCAGAATGCCGGATGTTAATTTGTAGTCAAGGATCCGCATGTCATTATCGACGAGGCCGCTCCATCCGTTCTTGACCCCCGTCACGACAAATCCTTCGTCGATCGATTTCCTGACAACAGCCCTAATAACGGAATTCAGCCCAGGGCAATCAGCACCGCCAGTTAAAATACCGACTTTTTTCATTTGATTTTCCTTATCGACAAGCGATTGTTAAGATCGTTTCCTCTGCCCCACTCCGGAATCTACGCCCGATATCCCTGAAACGGGATATTTTGTTCGGACTCCTTTTTCGTTGCTTCGACCTTGGGCGGATATTTTTCCTTGCTTTGATCGGAAAGGATTTTCCCGACAAAGATCGCGACTTCGATGGGCTCATCCAGACCGATGGTATCCTGGACTTTTCTTTTCACCAGTTCCTGGACCCGTGACGTAACTTCCGGAATGCTCCCTTCGGCTCTCAGGATTAATTTTATCTTGATGTACAGGCCTTTTTTGGATGCGGATATTTTTGATTTCACTTCCCTGATCTCCGCGATCCGGCCGACCACCCGTTTGATCAAATCCTCGAGCGCCCCCAAAGAGACGCTCACGCGGCCTGCCGGGTTGTCAAAAGCGATTGTTTTCTCTTTATGCGTGTTCACCGTGAAGGAACGGTAAAAAACATAGTTTAGAAAAAGCAGGCCGGAAGCTGAAACAGCAAAAACCATCCGCAATGTCTCATCGCGGTAAATCAATGCGAGCATATTGAAAATGCTTTGCTTATCGATATAGTTAAGAACGAACAACAAGACAAAGGAGCTTAAGAACATCACAAGTGTTACATAAAAAAGAACCGCTATTCTTGTCAGGAATTTCACTTGACCTCCTTTTCTATGCCTTGCACATTAACGTTGATATCTTTGATTTTAATGTCTAGCGTCTTATCGATCGCGGATTTAATGGTCCGTTGCACCTGTCTGGCCGCATCGTGGATATTCATCCCATAACGGACAAGGACTTGCACTTCAAGCGTGACCTCTTCCCCCTCATCCACCTTAATGTTGATTCCCGGGAAATTTCTTCTTTTTACAATTTCCGCCACCCGGTCCCCGAAATTCTTCGGGATCAAACTCACGCCTTCAATTTCATCCATGGCCGAAGCGATAATCTCCGCAAAGACTTTTTTATGAACTTGCACCGACCCAAGATCAATCTTCTCGTCTTCCCTCATGTTACGCCTCCGTATCGCTGGTGGTCATCTTTTCAAGAAAATGTGTCGTGACTTTCCCCTTGAGAAACCGCGGATCATTGAGGATATCGATATGAAGCCCGATGGTCGTCTTAATCGGGCTGATATAAAATTCTTCTAACGCACGTCGCATCCTGTTGATCGCTTCCTGGCGGTCGTTTGCATGAACGATCAACTTCGCAACCATGGAATCATAGTACGGGCTGATCTTGTATCCTTGATAAATATGCGTATCGACCCTGACCCCGAATCCGCCGGGGATATTCAATTCTTCGATCTTTCCCGGCGAAGGGATAAAATTGTTCCGGGGATCCTCGGCATTGATACGGCATTCTATGGCCGCGCCCCGGATAATAACATCTTCTTGCTTGATCTTCAATTTTTGCCCGGCCGCGACCCTGATCTGCTCTTTAATAAGATCAATCCCGGTCACCATTTCCGTCACCGGATGCTCGACCTGAATGCGCGTATTCATCTCCATAAAATAAAAATTGCTGTCCCGGTCCAGAAGAAACTCCACCGTTCCGGCCCCTCGGTAGTTAACCGCTTGCGCCGCTTTGACCGCCACTTCCCCCATTTTCTGCCGCAGTTCTTTGTTCAGCGCGGGCGAGGGGGATTCTTCCAGAAGCTTTTGATGCCGTCGTTGGATGCTGCAATCGCGCTCGCCGAGATGAACGATATTCCCGTATGAGTCCGCCAAGATCTGAAACTCAATATGACGGGGATCTTCGACATATTTCTCAATATAAACATCCGGATTGCCGAAATTCGCCTCCGCTTCATTTTGGGCGATCGTGAAAGAGCTGACGAGAGTAACATCATTATGGCAAATCCTCATGCCTTTCCCCCCGCCGCCAGCCACCGCCTTGATAATGACGGGATATTTGATCTTCTTAGCGACCGCCAGAGCCTCTTCTTTGGTGTGAATGACGCCGTTGCCCCCCAGCGTTAACGGAATGTCCATCTTTGCCATGGTCTCTTTTGCGGCAACTTTATCCCCCATCGAACGGATCGTCTGGGCCGTCGGCCCGATAAACGTAATGTTGCATGATTCGCAGATCTCGGCAAAATGCGCATTCTCGGCAAGAAAACCGTATCCAGGATGAATGGCCTCGACATCCGTAATCTCAGCCGCCGATATAATGGAGGGAATGTTCAGATAGCTTTCTAAACTGGAAGCAGGGCCGACGCAGACAGCCTCGTCGGCAAAACGGACATGCAAAGAATCCCGGTCCGCCTCGGAATAAACAGCAACGGTCTGAATCCCAAGCTCATGGCAAGCTCGAATAATGCGAAGGGCAATTTCACCGCGGTTGGCAATAAGAATCTTTGAGAACATAAGGCTAAACGATCAGGAAATTACAGTGGTTCAACCGTAAAAAGCGTTTGTCCAAACTCTACAGGTTGCGCATTATCAACGGGAATGTCAACGACCTTCCCTCTCACTTCCGATTTGATCTCATTCATCAACTTCATGGCTTCCACAATGCAGACCACTTGTCCGACTTCAACCGTTTGGCCGACCTCAATGAACGCCGGAGATTCCGGAGAAGGCGAGCGGTAGAACGTGCCCACCATGGGGGACTTGATCTCTTTGCGGTTCGGATTAACCGTTGGGGACGTTTCAGCATTCGTCGCAGGGGTCATATGCGCTATCGCAGGGTGCTCGGCGGGAAATTTGCGGAAAGGTTCCATAACGTCCATCGAACTTTTCCGGATCTTAATCTTGGTCCCTTCGCGCTCAACCTCAATTTCCGTGAGATCATTTTCATTCATGAGATTGATCATTTCGCGGATTTCTTTTAGATTCATTGCTGTACCCTTTCGACATAGGATCCGGTTCTGGTATCGATCTTGACCTTAGCGCCGATATCGACAAACAAGGGGACTTGGACCGTCGCTCCGGTATCGATGGTGGCGGGTTTGGTCCCGGCGCGCGAAGAATCGCCTTTAAAGCCGGGTTCCGTCTGGATGATTTCGGTCGTAATAAACGTGGGCAGGACGATTTTAAGGACCTCATCTTGGTAGCAAATGCCGGTGACTTCGAGGTGATCTTGAAGGAATTTGAGATTTTCTCCGAGGAGTTCTTTGGGAAGGATTTTCTCCTCGTAGGTCGTGCAATCCATGAAATGGATGGAATCGCCGCTTTGATAGAGGTTTTGGAGCTTGCGTTCTTCGAGCGTCACATCCTCAAGCTTGTCCGCCGTCTTGAATGTGCGTTCCAGGACCTGCTGCGTCTTGATATTCCTCATTTTGACGCGGACAAAAGCGGCGCCTTTTCCCGGTTTCACATGGTTATAATCCGCAACAATATAGATGCCGCCGTCGACCAGCAGGCCCATTCCAGATGTGATTTGATTAATGGATATCGTCACTTAAGATTTCACAATCGTTTTTCCTGACCAGCACCATGTCTTCGATCCGGATGCCGAACTCGCCGGGAATATACACCGCCGGTTCGACCGTGATGACCATCCCCTCTTTCAGGACGGAATGGTTATTTTGTGCCAGTCGGGGGCCTTCGTGAATCTCGAGCCCAACCCCATGCCCCAAGGCATGGCCGAAATATTTTGCTAACCTATTTTTTGCTAGGTAGTTACGAGCCTGATAATCAACTTCCGAAGCAAGAATCCCCGCTTTAATCTTTGCAATCGCTCTTTGCTGAGCCTCAAAAACAGCGTCATTTACCTGCTTGATAAGTGGGGGTATTCTACCTAAAAAGAACATACGTGTCAAGTCAGACTTATAGCCTTCCACGTCGATGCCCATGTCGATTAGAAGAGGCTGATGCTTAGCGATCTTTCGGCCCGTTACTTTGGCATGGGGATAGCTGGAATTCGCTCCGGACGCAATGATGGGATCGAACGAAAAGCCTGCGCCCTTTGATTTTACAAAATATTCAAGCTTTAAAAGCGCTTCTTTTTCTGACATGCCAGGGCGCACGATCTTTTTTAAGAAATCATGGGCTTCTCGATGAACCATCAGGGCCTTTCTGATCTTATGAATCTCATCTTCCCCCTTCACTTCCCGAAGTTTTTCGACGAGACCGTTCGTCCGGACAAGACGGATTCCTTTGGGCCGTTTGCGCTCCATCATCTGGTACTGCGCTAAAGTCAAATGATGCGCGTCGATGCCGACTTGCTTCACATTCATGCCCTGGATCAGCGAAAAAGCCGTTTCATAGATTGATCGTTCATAGCGCCGAACACTGATGCCCTTAAGGCCGTCCTTTGCTTCCTGAATATAACGAAAGTCCGTAATATAAAAAGCCTGGCGCGGCCCAACGAGAAGCCAGGCCTCACAAGCGGGAAAGCCCGTAAGATAATTAATATTAATATCTTTGGTGACAAGAAAAGCGCCAATTCCATTTTGGCTGAAACTTGATGTAAATCTTTTGATTTTGGCGTTCATAGACGTTTAAAATGCTCTTTAATCTGAGGCCGCGTGAAATAACGCAAAATGGCTAACGAGAAACCAATGTCGATAGCATAATTAAAAATAAGAGAAATCCATGGATAGGCCGGATAAACCAGTTCTGTCACAATAATCCTATTAAGAAAGAACTGTTCATTATAGCGCGCAATATTCTCAAAAACAAAAAATGGATGTTTCCAATAGAGTAAGCACAACGTCGAGAACGAAAGCAACAACAATGTTTTGCGAAATATGTTTTTTAAGAACAAGACGCCAACAGCAATGATTAATCCTGCCAATCTCAACCCTACAGACAGGCAATAGCGCAAAAAAATCGCCTCCTCCGTCAGCGGCTGGAACATGAACCGATAGTACCCATAGCTCCAGAATCCCCAAAGCTTGTATAAAGAGCCCATAATGAGCAAGACACTAAAGATCTTCACGCCGAGCGGCCGCTTTCGGCCGTCTATTTTCTCGAGTATCGTTACAAGGCTTATCAGAAACGACGTCAAAAGCATTGCGATACCCAGGCGAAAACCCATGTTCACCCAGAAAGAAATATTGATCAATTCATCGTATGTCATTGAAATGAAGTTTTTGCCTATATGATCGTCGTTTAGGAGCTGGCGCCTTTGATCACATCAATCGTCGCCTGCAATCCCAGCAGATAGCTATTGACCCCGAACCCGCTGATCTGCCCATGGCAAACGGGCGCAATGAGAGAGGAATGGCGGAAATCTTCCCTCGAATAAATATTGGACAGGTGGATTTCAACGGCAGGAATATCGACAGCGGCAATGGCATCCCGGATCGCAACACTGGTATGTGTGTACGCCGCCGGATTGATCAGGATCGCATGAATCTGGTTCGTTTTGGCCGCACCGATCGCATCAACAATCTCCCCTTCATGGTTCGATTGTAAGATTTCTAATTCAATTTTATTGCGATCGGCAAGTTTTTTTAAGAGGGCGTTGATTTCGTTTAACGTCGTCGGCCCATAAATATTTTTCTCCCTTTGGCCCAAAAGATTGAGATTCGGCCCATGGATCACAAGTATTTTTTTCACGCTAACCTCCGCGGCAAATTTCTGCCTTAGTTATATATTATTCCCTCTCAGCCTCATCCGCCAGCATGACCGGCACCCCGTCTTTGATCGGATATTTCAATCCGCATTGCGCACAAACGATCTTGTCTTTTTCTAGCACAACATCGCCTTTGCAGGCCGGACATGCCAGTATTTCAAGAAGGTCCTGATCGATCACTCTTTTTTCTCCCCTTCTGATGACGCCTCCTCTTGAACAAGCTCCACATATTTCATCTGAAGCTCATAAATAGAGCTTTCCAGCAAATTATTTTCCTGCTCGGTCAAATTCCCGACTGTTTTTTCTTTCAGCATGCTCAAAGTATCGATCAAGAATTTGGCTTGCGCTAAATTCTTCTCGATCTTATCGGTCATCGGATGAGGGATGACGCCCATAAAGATCATGGCTTGGAACCCAAGGCTTGTCACATAATTGAGAAAATTTATTTCTGCCTCGCTTCCGTCTTCGGCTCCGTCAACTGCCGCGCCGGCTCCTGAGCCCTGGAGAGGTGGTGCATCCGTATCAATAACCTCGCTTTTCTCCTCAAAAGCCTGTTCTTTCCACGACTCATCAACATGCTTCTTTTTATCCATCATACAACCTCGCTTTTTTAAAATGGGATCCCTGGGCTGAGAATACTGTTCAGGATATCATCTTCACATGCCCTTGTCAATTATTCAAGCCCGGTCAACACCAGTTAATTCTGGAACGTTATGAGCAGATTAAACGTAAATTCCGGATAATCGAACCCCTTGGGAAACGGCGGGAAGGGATTGGATTCTTTGATGCTCCGCAAGGCAACATCGCGCAAATAATCATTGGCCCGGGTCTTGTCTTCGATGATCTTGACCGCCTTCAGGGCCCCCTCCGACGCAAGGATAAATGTCAAATACACTTCGCCCGCCTGAAAATCCGGATGGTTCACATAAGTATAAGCCCGTTGCTTGATATTGCGGCTGATCATGTCGCGCATATCATCGTTATACGTTAAGTATTTCGGATTGTTGATCTTTTCCGTCGTGAGCGGCGGAAGCGTGATCTTTTTCCCAAGGTCCATCGTTATGACCTTCTCGCTGCTTTTCTGGCTGGAACGCAAATTCCCGGTCAGCTTGGAAAGATCTTTGATGCGATCCCCAAGGGTGGAAAACAGCTCATTCTTCCGGTCAAGAATCTTCAGCGGCTCTTCATCATACGCTTGAGGATCTTTCATAAGCTTCAGATCCTCAAACGAAGCTTCTTTTCCCTTTTTATCGGGAGATTTCAGGTCTTGATAAATCAGCTCGCTGGACCTGGGAGATTTAGACCGCTTAAACGCGTCGACGTAAGGAAACGACAGCACAACGATGCCTGCCGCATGAAGACAAAAGGAAATCGCAATCCCGGCGACAAATAATCGCTTCTCCATATCATCCCGCTTTCGGAAAAAATACGGCTAGCACAAGACCGTCATTGCCGACAAGAGAATATCTCTTTGGAAAAATAGGCAATAAACCGAACCGTGTCTTGGAACGGCCTGATTTTGCTTTCTTCGTTGCGGTAAATCGTTTTGATCGGCACATCATAAACCTTAAAGCCCCTTTTGCACGCCTTCATCAGAATTTCGGTTTCGATCTCAAAATCGCAGCACACAAGGTCAATCGCCCTCAAAACATCGCATCCGATATATCGATAGCCGCATTGCGTATCCGCAATGCGCTGGCCGCATGCCACAGAAATAAGCCACGACATAAATCGATTGGTGCAATAGCGGATCAACGGCATTCCGCGGGGATCGTCCATGCGGTTTCCGACAATAACACTCGCTTCGTCTTTTTCGGCCACTTCGAGAAACCGTTGGATACTTTCTGTATCATGCTGCCCATCGCCATCCATGATAATAACCCCGTCATAACGCTGCAGCGCATGGGCAAAACCTTTTTGCAGCGCGCATCCTTTCCCTTTTTTTTGATCATGGCGGATGACAGTCGCTCCGCATTCTCGGGCGATATCCCCAGTCCGGTCCGTTGAACCGTCATCAATGACAAGAACATCGAACGATCTTTGGCGCAATTCGCCGACCAAAGCGCCGATCGCCTTTGATTCATTGTGAGCCGGAATAATGATACAAATATTCATTGCAGCGAGAACTCCCTGAACAGCAGCCATTGCGACGGATATTGGCGGATCTTCTCCTCCATAACCGATAAATAGCGCCTCATCAGACCGAGAATCACACCAGGCTCGTCCTGATCTTTGTTTTCTTGAGGGGGATAAATAGGCTCACAACAGAACATCGTGAACGTCTTATCCGTGTTACGGATCAAGAACATCGGCACAATCGGAGCCCCTGTTTTTAAGGAAAACATGGCCGGCCCCTTGGGCACAATCATTTTCTTTCCGAGAAAATCGACGGCCACCCCCGCATGGCTGAAATCACGGTCGGCAACAAGCGCTACCAGCTTATTGGCCCGCAGCTGTTCAATGCATCGGCGGAGAGCGCCGGTAGGCGGGACCACCGTCACGCCTTTGGACTCCCTTTGAGAATTGAACAGGTCGTTGACCGGCCTTTCCTTATGCGGTAAAGCGATTGCCATAAGGGGATATCCAAGCACGCTCAGCAAAACACCGCCCAATTCCCAATTGCCGATATGGCCGGTCACGATAATCCCGCCTTTCCCTTCTTTCAAAATGCGGTCAAGACGGTCGATCCCCTCAATGCGCACATTGTTTTTTATAAATTTCCCATCCACCATTTCCCGCATCTGGAAGAATTCGCACAAATACCGGCCAAAATTCCGGAAAACATCTTTTGTCAGAAAGGATATCTTATCCGAGGCAGGCAAGATATTCCGGAGATTATTGCTTACAGCGCGACGGTCCCGGAACGAAAAGAAATACTGCAGGTCGGAAACAAAAGTGGCAAGTTTATACGATAATTTCGGAGGTAAATGACGAAGCAAGAACAAGCCGATTTTGTATAAAATATACTTAGCCATGAGGTTTTATTTCAAGCCGTCCTCGCTGTGAATCGGAAGAAATCCGTTAGTATGCTCCAGGATCAATTTGGCAATATCAAGAGCGGCATGGGGCTTGGCATTCTCATACGCCGCCTTGCTCATCGCCGCCAAACGTTCTGGCGATTGCAGCAACAGCTCGACCTCTTCCCCAATGTCATTGGTATCGTCAATCCGGATCGCAATACCTTTTTTAATAAGAAAATCCGTATTGCGCATTTCCTGGCCCGGAATCGGATTGATGATCACCATCGGAAGGCCCTTGGCCAAACATTCGGCCGTCGTCATGCCTCCGGGCTTCGTGATAATCAGGGTCGCTAACTCCATCAATTCGTCAACATTCTTCGCAAATTCGTAAATGAGCATTTTCTTCCGCGAGCGTTTCGTGTACCGTTTCAAGCTCCTCATGATCTTTTTATTGGTGCCTGCCAAGACAATGATCTGAAATTCTGTTTCCACCTTTATAAGAGATTTAACGATCCCCTTAATAGGCCCCAGCCCTTGGCCGCCACCCATAACAATGATCGTTGGGACGTTCGGATCCAGCCCTATTTTCTCCGTGATGGGCTTTTTATCCAACTGGATGGAAAATTGCGGGCGCATCGGAATCCCGTACACCTTGATCGCATCGCCGGGAATCCCTTTCTTGATAAATCTCTCTTTCGCCTCGATCGACGGAACAACGTAATAGTCCACACCTTCGTTGATCCAAAACGAGTGCGGCGAGAAATCCGTCGATACGCCAATGATCGTCGTCTTTAAGTTATGTTCTCTTTTATAGTGCGCAACCATCCCGCAGGGAAACGCCTGCGTGCAGACCACAACATCAGGCTGATGGCGCATAAACAGCTTTGCGATCTTGTCATAGCTGGTCTTGTGGAGGAAATTCTTGATCGATTGGGAATTCTTGACGATCTTAGGGTTATCATAAAGGTAATCCCACACCTTGGGGGTCCTTTTGATAATGCTCATGTAGGCTTGATTGATGACTTTCTCCAGAATCGGATACGTATAACCGAACCCGTTGACCGTCGGAGCTTCAATCTGGGGATTCATCTGCTTGAGTGTTTTCTGGATAGCCAGCGTTGCCTGCCGATGACCGGAGACTTTTGTGATATACATCAAAAGAACACGGCTTTTTTTATGCATTTTCTCGCTCATAGATTGCGGTTAGCCTATGGAGGGCTTAAGAACAGCTAAAACCTGGCCGAGCCCGACCTCTTGGCCTTCGTGAGCACAAATCTCCTGAACTATGCCGGGAACCTCGGCCGGCACATTGAATGTTGCCTTATCGGTAACGAGTTCGACGAGATCGTCATCTTTTGCGACCCGATCGCCGACCGCGATATGCCAGCAAGCAATTTTTGCCTTTTCGATTCCTTCGCCTAATTCTGGAAAAATAACCTTGTGCATTACTCGCCTGAAAGAAGATCCAAAAGAAAATTCTCCTTAAAACACCTTATGATCTTTTGCTTGACCTCGGCCATATCGATTCTTCTTCCCTTGATTTCTTGAATCGATGTCATCTGCACATTGAGGCCGCAAGGCCTGATCATGGAAAACAACTCCAGATCTGTATTGACATTAATGCTCAGCCCATGAAAAGAGACCCATCGGCGGACGCCGATCCCGACAGAGGCAATCTTTTTTTTCTCGATCCAAACGCCTGTATACCCCGGGATTCTATTAGCCACTATACCAAAACCCTTTAATAAATCAATGGCAACTTGTTCTAAATGACGGAGATAGCGTCGTAAATCTTTTCCCATATGGGAAAGATTGAAGATCGGATACATGACCGCTTGCCCGGGAGCATGCAAAGTAATATCCCCTCCCCGGTCGATAGCATGGATCCCTACAGAATATTTTGCCAATTCTTCGTGGCTAACAAGAATATTGCTTCTCTTTGCCATACGGCCAAGCGTCAAGACAGGAGGATGCTCACATAAGATCAGAACCTGGGGGCCTCCCTGGAGCAAATCTTGAACGCACTTCTTTTGGAATTCATAGGCCTGTGCATACCGGATCAGCCCGAGATCCTTCACCAAACAGGTTGTTGCCTTTTGTATCATCTTAAAATATCAAAACAAAACCCCGAACCATGTATTTTCGGAATGGAACGGGGTTGATTTTGGCACGGAGAAAATAGATTCTATTTTAGACGATGAACTTCGGATTCCCAACGGGATTTCAGCTGAGGATGATCGACCCACGACAAAATATAGTCCGTGTATTCTTCTCCGGTCACTCCGGTGTCTCTGCCGGTAATAATCATCTTCTTCTCAAACTGCCCGCACATCTCCAGAGCCATCTCTACATTTTCAGCCCGTTCGGCATATCCGATATGACGCAGCAGCATGGCGCTCGCCCGGATCATGGAACAGGGATCGGCATAAGGCGCCCGGCCTTCCTGCACCATGCGCGGAGCGCTGCCGTGAATGGCCTCAAACATAGCCCAACGCCTCCCGATGTTGGCGCTGCCGGCCGTTCCCACGCCGCCCTGCAGCTGAGCCGCTTCATCCGTCAAAATATCGCCGTAGAGATTGGGGAGAACGATGACTTTAAAATCTTTTCGTCGGGCGGGATCGATCAGTTTTGCCGTCATGATATCCATATACCACTCATCCAGCTTGATCTTCGGGTATTCCTTGGCGATCCGGAAAGCTACCTGTGAAAAACGCCCATCGGTTGTTTTAACAACATTCGATTTCGTAACGGCTGTGACGCGGTCAATATGATTTTTGTGCGCATACTCAAACGCCATGCGGATAATCCGCTCGGATCCTTGCTCCGTCGTCACGGTAAAATCCACACTTAAGTCCTCGGAGACATTGATCCCTTTTGAACCCAACACGTAGGCGCCTTCTGTGTTCTCCCTAAAAAAACACCAGTCAATCCCTTCGCGAGGGATCTTCACCGGGCGGACGTTCGCAAAAAGATCAAGCGCCCGTCGCATCGCAACGTTGGCGCTTTCGATATTGGGCCATTTGTCTCCGGCCTGAGGCGTCGTGGTGGGGCCTTTAAGGATCACATGGCAGGTTTTAAGCTCCGCAAGAACATCATCAGGAATCGCCTTCTTGTGCTTGACCCTATTCTCGATGGTTAACCCCGGGATGTCTTTGAATCGGATTTTGCCTTTTTTAATCCCATCCTTGAGCATATGTTCAAGAACATGCCGCGCATGCCTGGAAATGACTTCCCCAATGCCATCGCCGAAGCAAACCCCGATGACAATCGGGGCGATCGTAGAATAATCCACAGGCTCGACGCTTTTTTTCATCTCTTCAACGCGCGCAAGCTGCTCTTCGATGATAATGCCGAACTTTTCTTTGGCTTGTTCAACAAGTTTATTGGACATGGTGGTTTTCTGTCGGAAGCGTAACGAAAGATTATCTGTCGCCCAGTAACTGCTGGAATTCTTCGACATTTTTTACTTGAGCATAAGCATCTTCATACGTCACGAGACCTTCTTCGTAGAGCAGTTTCAGGGACATGTCCATCGTGTGCATACCGTATTGAATGCCCGTCTGAATGGATGTCGGGATCTGTTCGACGGACTGTTCGCGGATCAGATTTCTGATGGCGGGAGTAACCACTAAGATCTCCGAGGCTAAGACCCGGCCTTCGCCATTGGCCCGCGGAAGAAGGATCTGGGAGGCCACTCCTTGCAAACAGGCTGATAATTGCATCCGGACCTGTTGCTGCTGGTGCGCTGGGAAAACATCAATAATACGTTCGATTGTTTGGGGAGCATCGGGAGTATGCAGGGTTGCGAGCACTAAGTGCCCGGTTTCTGCAGCCGTCAACGCGGTGGAGATCGTTTCCAAATCGCGCATCTCGCCCACAATAATGACATCGGGATCCTGGCGCAAACAACGCTTCAAGGCTTCGGCAAAAGAAAGCGTATCGCTGTAGACCTCACGTTGCTTGATAACCGCTTTTTTATTCTTATGGACATATTCGATCGGGTCCTCAATGCACATGATCATGCAGGCGCGCTCCTGATTGATGACCTCGATCATGGACGCCAAGGTTGTGGTCTTCCCGGAACCAGTCGGACCCGTGATCAAGACAAGGCCGTTGGGACGGCGCGCAAAATCGATGATCGCCGGAGGCAACCCTAAGTCATGGATCGATGGAACATACTGGGGAATCCGTCGGAACGCGGCCTCGACCGATCCTTTTTGAATATGAACATTGACGCGGAAACGTTCTAGCCCCTCTAAGGCAAGAGAAAAATCAAGCTCGCGATCTTTTTCGAACTTTTCTTTTTGGTTATCCGAAAGGATGCTGTAAATGGATTTCTTCAGCTCCTCCTTGATCAAGGGCTTGTGGTCCGTGAGGACCAACTTTCCGTCGATCCTTAAGATGGGCGGGCTGTTTTCAGTCAGATGCAAATCGGATGCCTTCTTCTGGATAGAAAGTTTGAGCAGTTCTTTAAGATCCACCGCAGCCTCCCTGTTATAGCGCTACGTTATTGGGATGAATTTTTCTTGATCCACTGGGCAATGCGTTTTGTCCCCTCTTCGATCCGTTCCGTTGAGGTGGCAAAACTCATGCGTATAAATCCCGGCGCGCCGAAACTCTCTCCGGGAATGACAGCAACGTTCACGTCTTCCAGGATCCTTTTGGCCGTTTCTGTGCAAGGGCCGAACTTGGAGAAATCGCAGAAAAGATAAAAAGCCCCTTGCGGCTTAATATAGCTGACTTCCGGGATCTGGTCAAATTTTGCCGTTATCAAATCCCGGCGGCGTTTGAATTCTGACCTCATCGCCGCGATACTTTCCTCAGGTTCCCGAAGAGCCTGCAACGCAGCCATCTGGCTAATAGAGGCAGGATTCGATGTGGAATGGTCCTGCAACTTATTGATATACCCCATGATCTCTTCGGGGCCGCCAGCATACCCGATGCGCCATCCGGTCATGGAATATGCCTTCGAGGTCCCATTGACCGTCACCGTTAAGTCGAAAATGTCCTTTCCCAATGACGCAATAGACGTATATTCCGAGGCGTCATAAATGAGTTTTTCATATATCTCATCGCTGATAACAAAAACTTTTTTCTGGACGCAAAGCTCAGCAATAGCTTCCAGTTCTTTCTTGGAATATAACATCCCCGTCGGATTCGAGGGCGAGTTGAGGATCAGCACTTTCGTCTTCTTTGTGATATTCTTGGCTAACTGATCTGCCGTGACCTTAAAATGGGTTTTGGCAGACGTGGCAATGAATTTTGAGGTGGCACCCGCAAGTTTGACCATTTCCGGATAACTGACCCAATAAGGGGCCGGGATGAGGACTTCTTCCCCCTCATCGGCCAAAACCAGGATGATATTGAAAATCGAATGCTTGGCGCCGCATGAAACAACGATCTGCGACGGTTTATAGGTCAACTGGTTATCTTTTTTGAATTTTTGCGCGATGGCCTCACGAAGTTCGATGGTCCCCGTACTGGGAGTATATTTCGTGAAACCGTTCTTGATGGCTTGGATAGCAGCTGCTTTGATGGGGTCGGGAGTGTCAAAGTCTGGCTCGCCGGCGGCAAAATTAACGACATCATAGCCTTTGGCTTTCAGCTCTTTGGCCTTGGCCGTGATCGCCAAGGTCGATGAGCCGACCAGTTGCGCTATGCGAGCGTTCACTTTGAAAGGCATTGTTCCCACCGGCCCACCTCCTTGACCATTTGATTCAGGTTATTTTTCTGGGGATTTTCGATTGAAGATCTTCTTAATCCCAGAAAACTTGGCAGCCTTCTTTTCTTTTTCGGCAACGGGAACGGCCTTAGCCGGCTTTGTAACGTCTTTTTTGGAAGCAGGCGGCTCTTTCACGGCCGTCCGTGATGCCTCTTTTACTGGCGCTTTTACAGAAGGTTGGGAGGTGTCCGTCTCCTTAGAAACAGATTCGATATTTTTCTTTTTAGAGGCCGCTGTAGCTTTGGGCTTGCTCACGACCATTTCTTCTTTTTCGGTCAGTTCAAGAAAAGCTAAATGGGCATTATCTCCCCGGCGAGTCCCCAGAGGAATAATGCGGGTATACCCTCCCACGCGATTTTTGAACCGCGGAGATGTTTTGGCGAACAGGTCGCTGACAAGCTGATGATCGCAGAGAATCGCAAACGCGCGTCGCTTATCGGCCAAAGTCCCTTTTTTCCCTAAGGTAATCAGTTTCTCCACGAGCCGTCTGGCTTCTTTTGCCTTCGCTTTCGTCGTGCAGATTCGCTGCCGAATTAACGTCGCTTTCGCAATATCACGAACCGTCGCTTTGCGAAGGCTCGAATTCCGTCCTAATTTGGTCCCTGCCATCCCGTGTCTCATTGATATTCCTTTATGATCAGTCTTTCTTTCGCAGTTTTTTCAGGTCAACTTTCATGCCCAAGCTCAGGCCCATCACCTTGAGGATCTCGTTAATTTCCGTCAAGGATTTCTTCCCGAAATTGCGGTAAGTCAAAAGCTCGGATTCGGGCTTGCGCACCAGCTCGGCAATCGTTTTGATATTCCCCTCTTTTAAGCAATTGGCGCTTCTCACAGACAATTCCAACTCGGAAATAGGAAGGCGCAACTTTTCGTACAACACTTTCTCTTCGGCCGATACTTCCTCCTCCTCTTCTTCCTCCTCGGGAAGCTGGCCGTAGCTCACAAACACGTCTAAATGGCGCTGCAAAATATTTGATCCGTAGAGCATGGCCTCTTTGGGGCTCACTCCACCATTGGTATAAACTTCCATAATCAGGCGGTCATAATCGGTTTTCTGACCAACGCGCGTGTTCTCGACATTATAACTAACGCGCTCGATCGGCGTGAAGATCGAATCAACGGCGATGGCATCGACAACGTCTTTTTTGTTCTGCTCCGCGGGAACATACCCTCGGCCGCGGGACACTTCCATCTCAATGTGAAGTTTCGTATCACGTGACAACGTTGCAATGTGCAGTTTGGGATTCAGGACCTCAATAGTTTCATCGCAAATAATATCACCGGCGGCAACTTCCCCTTTTTTCTCGGCCTTGATGAAAATAAGCTTGGGCACTTTTGAATGCGAGCGTATCACAAGCTTTTTTACATTCAAGATGATCTCAGAAACGGACTCCATGACCCCCGGAATAGTGGAGTATTCATGGCGGATACCGTCAATCTTGATCGATGTGACCGCGCTGCCCTCAATAGATGACAACAGAATGCGTCGGAGAGAATTGCCTAAGGTGATGCCGTAGCCTTTTTCAAAAGGTTCGGCGATAAACTTCCCATAGGTATCGGTGTAGGTTGCCTCATCACAATCTAGCCTTTTGGGCATCTGAAAATCACGCCACTTAACTCCCATAGCATCCTCCTAATTGGTGTTTCAAGAAATTTACCTGGAATAAAGCTCAACGATAAGCTGTTCGTTGATCGGAGCCCCGATGTCCTTGCGTTCAGGAAGCCTTTTTATTTTCGCTTTATAGTGCGCATGGTCCGCTTCGAGCCATTCCGGGATAGCGCGATCTTTTGACAGCTTGATATTGTCATCCACGTTCTGTTTTCCCTTTTTCTTGAACTGGATGGCGATTTCATCATTCGGTTTTACCTGAAACGAAGGGATGTTCACGCTGTGATCATTGACAAAAACAAAGCCATGGCCGACTAATTGCCTCGCCTGCCGCCGAGAAGTGCAAAACCCGAGACGAAAGATAACATTATCAAGCCTCCGTTCAAGAAACTGCAACAGGACTTCGCCCGTAACCCCTTTGCCACGGTTAGCCTCCTGAAAATAATTCCGGAACTGTTTTTCATAAAGACCATACATGCGCTTAACTTTCTGTTTCTCCCGCAACTGCAGACCGTAATTAGAAAGTTTTGCGCGGCGGCCTTCCCCGTGCTGTCCAGGCGCATAAGATCGGCGATCAAACGCACAGCGATATGTCGCACACCGAGTCCCTTTGAGAAAGAGTTTTTCTCCTTCCCTTCGGCACAACCGGCATCGTGACCCAATATATTTTCCCATAATCCTTTGTCTCCTCGATTATACCCTGCGTTTCTTCCTTGGACGGCAGCCATTATGAGGCAATGGCGTAATATCTTTGATCGACATGACCATGAGGCCAGCCGCCTGCAAAGCCCGGATAGCCGATTCTCTCCCCGAACCCGGCCCCCGCACAACAACATCCACCGTTTTAAGCCCCAAATCTTTGGCCCGTCGTGCTGCGTCCGTCGAAGCCACCTGAGCCGCAAAAGGTGTAGATTTTTTCGATCCGCTGAAACCAACAACGCCCGGCGTGGACCATGTAATGACATTGCCCTGCACATCCGTAATGGTGATCACTGTGTTGTTGAACG
>JAKQAH010000095.1 GCA_029568545.1 Candidatus Omnitrophota bacterium | reverse complement strand
TTGAAAGCAGGCATAACGATCAACCAAGAGCCTCAAGAAAACGGATGTATCCCCCCGGATACCCGCCGCAATCACTTTATAATGCTGGCTTCTGGCTTTCTGGGCGAACAAGAGAGGGAATTTGCCGTTTCCGGCGATCAGTCCTAGAGATTTTACCGTCATCTTCCGAAAATCCTGGGGGTAAATAAAAAAGGCCACAAATCACCGGCCCTGACACAGGCGATATTGTGACGATTGTATACCTCTTACCTGCACAATCCCCGCTCGGAAGTCTTGGCAAAAAAGATGAGGTGTTCGATTTCCGGGCAAGAATCGATTTCTTTGGCAATTCGCTCTAAGGCCGTCGTTTTGGAAAGGCCGGAGTGAAACAATATTTTGAAAGCTTTTTTTAGCCGGTTGATGGTTTCCTCGGGAATCTGAGCCCGCCGTAACCCGACCACGTTTGTTGTGATCACCTTGGCCGGATGGCCGTCGCACGTCGAGAACGGCGGAACATCCTGGACCACTTTGGAGCATCCGCCCACAATCGCCAAACGTCCGAGGCGGACAAACTGATGAACAGCGCTGAGCCCGCCGATCATCGCGTTGTCCTCGAGCGTCACATGGCCGCCCAAGGTCGCCCCATTCGCCATAATGCAATTATTCCCTACAACGCAATCGTGAGCGATATGCGAATACGCCATTATTAAATTCCCGCTGCCGACGACCGTCTTGCTGCCCCCTTCAACCGTTCCGGGATTGATCGTAACATATTCGCGGATAACATTATTTTCCCCTATATTCAAGAACACATTATCATCCGCGGAATGTTTCTTGTCTTGGGGAGCGCTGCCGATCACAGCCCCTGTATAGATCTTGCAATTGCGGCCGATTGTCGTCTGGCCGGTGATAAAACAATGGCTGCCAATGCGGACATTATCTCCCAGAGAGACATCCCCCTCGACCACCGAATACGGCCCCACGCTCACCCCCGAAGACAGTTGCGCCCCGGGATGGATGACCGCTGTTTTATGAATATTCACATTTTCCATAATATGAACACTTTCAAGATATTAAAAAACCTACCGTTACGATAATGCTACATCGCGTTTTTAACGGCGTCAACGAAATACGAGGAAATTTGGCCTATGTATCCAGAAACGAGGCGTCCGTAAACGAAAAAACCATGTCCGCTTCCGCAACAATTTCCCCGTTCACTTTGGCCTGCCCGCGCGTCTGGGCGGTGCGGCTCTTGTCCCGGAGGACTTCGACCTCCATAATCAATTGATCGCCCGGACTAACAACTTTGCGAAATTTGACATTGTCCACCGCCATAAAGAACGCCACTTTGCCGTGGTGGATCTCGTTCGTCAAGATGGCGATCCCGGAAACCTGGGCCATCGCCTCGATCATTAAAACGCCAGGCATCACCGGCCTCGTCGGAAAATGCCCGCGGAAGAAACTTTCATTGATCGTGACATTTTTAATGCCGACCGCCTTTTTGCCCTTTTCAATCTCGATAACGCGGTCGACCAAAAGAAACGGATAACGGTGCGGGAGGACTTTCATGATCCCATCGATATCCAGATCTTTCCTCCCATCCAACAGAGAAGCAGCCAATGTTATTTTTTGTTCGTATTTTTCCTTTTGTTTTAGAATCTTTTTCAGCAGTTCGATATTCAACGTGTGCCCGCTCTTGATCGCATAGGCGTGGCCGCGCACCGGCATGCCCAGGAGATACAGGTCGCCGATAAAATCCAGGGCCTTGTGCCGGGCGAATTCGTTGGCGAAATAAACCTTGTTCTTGACAACGCCCTTTTCTCCGACGACAAGAGTATTTCCGTAAGTAGCTCCCTGCCCCAATCCCCGCGACCGCAATTCTTCCGCCTCACTTTCCAGGCAGAACGTGCGGCATAAGGCAATCTCCCGCTCAAAGGTGTCGCTGTCGACAACAGCATCGAAAAACTGGGATTTCAATCCGGGATGGTTATAGTCAAGAGTGTAAGAAATCGCCAGTTTATCAGACGGGACCATAAAGATCGAGCACCCGTTCATTTCCACGCCGACGGGCTCTTTGATCGCAAAATACGGCGCTTCCGCGTTCTGCTCGACGATCCCTGCGCCTTTCAGGGCCCTCACAAAATCGATGGCGCTGCCGTCCAGACCGGGCAGCTCATTAGCGTCGATCTCAACCGTCAAATTCGTGATCCCGAGCCCGCATAAGGAGCTCATAAAATGCTCGACGGTATAAATGATGGCGTCTCCTTTTTTGAGCGCCGTGCAGCGCGGCATGGCCGTATCAATGCAAATATTGCTCGGATCGACCTTGATGACAGGCCGGTTATCAAGATCGATGCGGATAAAACTTATGCCGGCATATTCGGCGGCCGGCTTGCAGGTGATCCTGACATGGCTGCCTGTATGCAACCCGACCCCGCTCAGGGTGCATTCATTTTTAATCGTTTTCTGTTTCATGCTTATGGACGTCATAAAATTTAATGACCAGTTAATTTCTTTTCAAGCCTTTCAACTTTCTTCTGCAGTTCCTGGATCGCCTTGGCATAGTGCGGTAACCGCTGCGCATGCGCATGAATGCGTTTTGCTTCGTTGTGCGGACGGCACGGATATCCGGAAACTTGTGAATGCGGCGCTAGCGATTTTGTGACGGCGCATTGCGCATACACAAGGGATCCTTCCCCAATCGTGATATGCCCAATAACCCCGGCTTGCCCGGCTAAAATGCATCCCCTGCCAATATTCACGCTGCCCGAAATACCGACCTGCGAAACAATAATGCAATTTTCTCCCATGACCACATTGTGCGCGACTTGGACCAAATTATCGATCTTCGAGCCGCTGCCGATCACGGTCTTATCGAATCTTGCCCGATCGATCGTGACGTTTGATCCGATCTCAACATCATCTCCGACAATGACTGTTCCGACCTGAGGAATCTTTTTATGGGTTCCGTTGACATTGATATATCCGAACCCATCCGAGCCGATGACCGTACCGGCATGAATAATCACACGATCCCCGATCGCGACGCTCTCACGAATAGTAACATTGGGATAGATCAAGCAGTCAGCACCAATGGTCGCGTGATGTCCGATATAGCTGCCGGCATAAATGACCGTATGATCACCAATCTTCGCTCCCTGCTCGATAATGGCGCAGGGGCCAATGGAAACATCTTTTCCGATCTTCGCGTCATCGGCGACAAACGCAGCTTTATGGATCCCCTTGAACGGATGGCCAGTTTTTTGCCCCATCGCCGTCATAAGATCCATGAACGCCAATGAGGGATTGTCGGTGCGGATAATGGATTTCCCCGGAATTTTGGCGTCCCGTCCTGTTATGATCGCCGATGCCTTCGTTTCCCGGGAAAGCGGGATATATTTGGAATTCGCAAGAAAGGTTAAATCGCCTTCGTGAGCTTCCTGGATACTGCTTAAACCCGTTATGACCAGATCCTTATCCCCTACCACCTCGCCCTGAACGATCTTCGCTATCTCGGCTAGGGTCTTTTTCATAGCATGTTCCATCGCGGACCATATTTATTGCTTGTTCAATATGGTCAAAATACCTTCCGTCAGGTCCTGGGCCGGATTCCCGTAAATAAGGACGCGGTCATTGAGAATGACATCATAGCCGTTCTGAGCGGCGAAATCGCTGACGATTTTCTCGATCTCCAAAAGAATCTCGCGGATCTTTTCATTGCGCTCTTTGGTCAAGTTGGACTGCTCTTGACGGACAAATTCTTCCGCTTCGCCTTTCATAAGATCGATCTCTTTTTCAAGAGCCGCTTTCTGGTCTTCCTTCAAAAGCGCTAATTTCCCCTCGGATTCCTTGATCTTCTCTATTTTTTCTTTTCCGATCTTCTCGAGATTCCCATGTTTTGCTTCCAGAACCGCATCATATTCTTTGGTTTTATGATATTCATCGAACAAACGGCTCAGATCCACATAACCGATCTTCCCGCCGTCCGCCGCATAAGCTCCGGTTCCTATCGCACACAACAGCAATGCTGTTGCGATCAGCGCATTTAGTGTTTTCATCAAACCCTCCTGGTATAAAATTGTTGAATAAGCTTTGTTTGCCCTAAAAACCTCTACTGACACTGAAATAAAACTTCCCGGAACGGTCATCTTCTCCGGGTTCGTCGTTCAAAGGATAGCCATAGTCCAGATTCACAGGCCCGATCGGCGTTTTGACCCGGAACCCAAGACCTGTTCCGGATTTTAGCTCTTCCGAAGCAAAATCTTCGGCCTTGGCCCATACATTTCCCGTATCAAAGAAAGCGGCCAGCTTCAAGAACTCGATAATGGGGATGGTATATTCAACGGTTGCCGTCAATAAGCTTTCGCCGCCGATCGGATCGCCCGTATTTTCATCCACCGGCCCGACTTTCCGTTCATTATATCCCCGTATGCTTCGGGCTCCCCCGGCAAAAAACCGTTCGAAAATCGGGACTGTTTCGGTATCGCCGTAAGCATCGACAAAACCTGCGCGGGCGCGAAATTCCAAAACCGATCCAAACTTTAGTGGGATATAATAGCTCCCACGGCCCTGCATCCTGTAGAAATCCTTATCGCCTCCCAAAAAACTGCCGGCCACGTCTGTTCCCGCCCCAACAACTAAACCTTTGGTGGGATTAATGCGGCTATCCGTTGCGTCTCTTGTGGCAGAAAGACCGATTGAACTGACTGTATTGGTTCCTTGCTCTGCCGCTAAATCTGCCGAAACATCCGCATCCATATCCTCGATCGTTACTGTCTCGTATTTGTACATGAAATTCCCCGAAAGATATTCGTCAAATTGCTTGCCGAAGCGGATATCTCCTCCTATTTTCTCTTCATCATACGCATAACCAACATCGCTGTCTTTGTCGCGCTGGGAACGATAGGCATCAAATCCCCCGGATATGGGATGGTCAAAAATCCATGGCTCTGTAAAGCTCAACAACAAATTGTTCCTGGTCGATCCTGTTTCAGCCCGCAATTTAAGATCTTGGCCTCCGCCGATGAACGTCGGCCAATTGGTGAAATCGAAATTGCGCTGCTCAACTTCGATAAACCCGATAACCTTATCCACCGTGCTGAACCCGCCGCCAAAACTGAAGCTCCCCGTTTTCGTCTCTTTGACCTGGACCACGAGATCTTTTTTGTCCGTTATATCCGTATCCTCAATATCAAATCCCACGTCCTCGAAATAACCGAGGCTGTTGAGCCGCTCGCGGCTCCGGCGCAATTTGCCCCCATCAAATCGGTCGCCCGGATTAAGCCGCAATTCTCGACGGATAACAATATCCCGAGTGCGCGTGTTCCCTTCGATATTGATACGGTTTATGAACGCCAGTCCTCCTTCTTCAATATTGATCTTGACTTCGACGTTTCCGGTATTCGGGTCCAACGAGGTCGCTTCGTTAACATTGGCAAAAATATATCCCCGGTCGAAATACAGCGTTCGGATGTTAGCCATATCCACGCTCAATTTTTCACGGCTGAAAATTCCGTTCTCTTTGATTTCTGCCATCACCTGAAGAATATCCTCTTTCGAGAGGACATCATTGCCGATCACGGAAATCATTCCAACCGAATATTGCCTTCCCTCATCAAGCTGAATGCGGATATTGACAAATCCTTTTTCCAGGGTTTCCAGAGAATATTCCGTCGCCACATCGATATAACCGTTCTGCTCGTAGAAGGATTTGATCCTCTCCATGTCCTCCTCCAGCACATCTTCGTTCAGATAACCGGATCGAAAGAGCGCTTTCGGGCGCGTTTTGATAATCTTCCGTATTTTTCCGTCTTTAAAAACTTTATTGTTCTCCACATAGATCCTTTTGACCCTGACCTTGTTGCCTTCTTTGATGACAAAGTGCAGCTTCGCTTTATTGGTGGCTTCGTCCATATCCGTCTCAACTTCCACTTCGGCTAGCGTCAGGCCTTTTTTCGCATAAAGATCCTTGATGGTCACGATGTCGTCTTTCAGCATCTTATTATCGAGAAATTTTCCTTCTTGCGTCTTTAGCTTCTTAAGCACGGACCGCGATTTTAAGTACTTCATTTTTGAGAATGTTATTTTATCGACAATGGGCTTCTCATCCAGATAGATGATCACTTTAAAGCCGCCTTCAAAATTCTGGCGGTCGACACGGACGTCCGAAAAATATCCGGTATTGTACAAGCGCTTGAGGTCGTCGCTGATCACCGATTGCAAATATTCCTGACCCACGCGGGTCTTGATCTTGGAAAGAATGGTCGCAATACTGATGGTTTTGTTCCCTTCGACCTCAATGGATTTTACAATCGTGGAAGAAAGACCTGGGGCCTCTTCGGAAAAAGAGGCAGCCTCTTGCTCCGCGGGGGAAACAGCTTCTTGGGCGCCAGTACCCTCAAGAACCGGCGCTTCTTCTAGCACCGCGGATAGAGGTTCTTGAACATCTGCAACATCGGGAAGTGAAGAATTGTCTTCGTTCGATTGGGCGTAGAGCGGAGAGAACTCCATCGATAGCAGGACGAATAATACTAATATATATCTTATCATTGGCGCTTTCCGATCATTATTTGCCTGATTATACGGTTAATACAAAAGCGTGTCAATCACCATATGCGAGATTTTCAAACCGCATGTACTCTTTTATGAACGTAAGTTTGACCGTTCCGACCGGGCCATTGCGCTGCTTGGCAATGATCACATCGGCAAGCCCCTTATTCTCTTCCGAAGGATTATAGTATTCTTCCCGCATGAGCAAAATGACAAGATCCGCATCCTGTTCGATGGCCCCAGACTCCCGTAAGTCGGAAAGTTGCGGCCGATGATCTTGCCGCGATTCGACAGCGCGAGATAACTGGCTCAAGGCAATCACGGGAACTTTCAATTCGCGCGCTAACGCCTTTAGCGCGCGTGAAATTTCTGAAATCTCTTGCTGTCGGTTGTCGCTTTTCGTGTGCCCCTGCATCAGCTGAAGATAATCGAGAATGATCAAGTCGATCTGATTGTTTGCTTTCAGCCGGCGGGCCTTGGCCCTCAGTTCTAAAGCCGAAATGGCCGGAGTGTCATCGATGATGATTTTCGATTCGGAAAGCCTTCCGGCGGCAGCCGTCAATTTGGGCCAATCGGATGGAGCGAGGAATCCGCTCCGAACTTTATGCGCATCGACCCGCGCCTGGAGGCAGAGCATCCGTTGCACCAGCTGCTCTTTAGACATTTCCAGACTAAAAATGGCAACGCCTTGTTTTTGATCGATCCCAACCGTCTCGGCGATCGAAAGGGCCAAAGCGCTTTTTCCCATGGACGGGCGCCCGGCCACGATGATCAGGTCGGATTTCTGAAGGCCGGATGTCATGTGGTCAAATTTGGTGAATCCCGTCGCAACCCCGGTAATGTGCTCCTTGCGCTGATAGAGCTGATCAAGTTTTTCGATCCCTTCCTTGACCAGATCTTTGATATGAACAGACTCCCGGCTTTGCTTCAGGTCGGCGATCTCAAAAATAAGCCGCTCAGCATTATCAACAGCCTCTTCGATATTTCCCGTGTGCTTATAGCTGTCAGTAATAATGCTGGTCGCGTTCTGGATTAGCTTCCTCAAAACGCCTTTTTCCTTGACGATTCTTGCGTAATGTTCAACATTGGCGGACGTGGGGACGGCATCAATAATGCCCGAAAGGTAGGTCACGCCCCCGATCTGTTCGAGGAGCCCGTCGCTGCGCAGTTTATCGGAGAGCGTGATGAGATCGACGTTCTTGCGGGCCTGATAAAGATCGATGACGGCTTTGTAAATCTTGCGGTGGGTCTCTTCATAGAACCACCTTTCGTCGAGAATTTCGACGGCCGCGCCAATCGCTTCCTGATCGATCAGCATGGAACCCAAAACAGACTTTTCAGCCTCGATGTTTTGGGGCGGAATTCTTATTTCTTCGTGACCCATAACCGTATCTTTGTCGTCACTTCCGGATGGAGATGAATGCTGACCTCAAAAATCCCGAGCTCTTCAATCGGCGCTTCTATGACAATATCTTTTTTATCGATGGTGAATCCTTCGGCTTCCAGCGCCTTGGCAATATCCGCCTCACTGATGGCGCCATAAAGCTTGTCAAGGTCATTAACCTCGACGCTCAGGGTGCAGGAAACCTTGCTGAGCGCTTCGGCCAGCGCTTGAGCTTCCTGTTTCTTTTTTTCTTCTTGAACCTTACGGTTCTTCTCTTGCTGTTCGATCCTTTTCAAATTAGCTGGTGTTGCGGCATACGCCATTTTCCTGGGTAAAAGGAAATTGCGGGCATAGCCTTCCTTGACTTTCACAACCTGGCCGGTCTTGCCCAACGATTTAATGTCCTGCGAAAGTATAACTTCCATGATCGTTCCTCAGTCTTGGGCCGTCGCGGACGGCGCTGCTATCGCGCAACAGCCGTGATTAATGTTTTAAGATACACCACAGCAAAAAAACTTATTTTCTTACGCTTCCCGACGTAAGCAGAGCTAAGTATCTCGCCCTCTTGATGGCGGAAACCAACTGCCTCTGCTCTTTGGCCTTCACGCCGGAAATCCTTCGGGGAACGATTTTTCCGCGGTCGTTCAAATATTTTTGCAACAATGCGATGTTCTTGTAATCAAGATCAGCATCTTTGGGAAGCAAAAACCTGGCCGTGTTCTTCAGGCGGTTATCAAACTTCCTCTTGTTTTTAAGCTTATCCCTGGGGGTACTTGTCCTTTTAACCAATTCTTTCCTCCGTTTCGATCAAACTGTTGATGTTATTCTTCCCAATTAATATCTTCCGGCTTAATGACATTATCGTCCGAATGGTTTGCCGTTTCCGTTATTTTCGCCTCGTCTAATTCTTTATCCTTAGCGCCAGGCCCGTAGTTTCCCAAGAATTGCACGCGCTCCGCCCGGACATCGATCGCGCTGCGTTTTTGGCCGTCGCCCGTTTCCCAAAAACGCGACTGTAAAACTCCCTCAACGAAAACAGGCTTCCCTTTCTTTAAATACTGGCAACATGCTTCGGCCTGTTTGTCCCAAACCGTGACAGTTAAAAAACAAACTTCTTCCTTTAATTCTCCCGAGCTATCCTTGAACCTGCGGTTCACGGCTATCCCCAGATTCGCGACGGCCGTTCCTCCCGGGGTATAGCGCAATTCCGGATCCCGGGTCAAATTGCCGATCAAAAAAACCTTGTTCAAATTCGCCATGCGTCCCTCCTTACAAACAATCACTCAAACAAAAATTTATCCCACAAACTCGAATACTTTCAGCCTAAGCGGCAACCGCTTCTTTTTTTGAAGCAAGTTTAACAAAATCAAAACGAAGGATTTTTTCGTGGATACTCAAAAGCGGCTTTATTTCCGCAATGATACTGCTCGCCCCTTCGAAATTAATGACATAATACGTCCCTTCGTTGCATTTCTTGATCACGAAAGCCAGCTTATGCCTCTCAAGCCAGACCTGGCTGTTAATCACTTTTCCGCCGAACTTTTTGATCATTTCCGTCGCCTCTTTACGGACGGCCTCTTTGGCGTCGCTTGTCAATTTAGCATCAACGATGATCACCAATTCATATTTTCTCAATAACTCATTTTTTGCCATTTTTTTCTCCTTAAGCCGACTTGACCTTATTTGAAATACATCCCTCAGTTCCCAAGAGCCGGGACTATTTCTTCCTGTTATGCTGATCCATTGCCGTCCCGATCCCTTCGCGCAGCCATATCAGGCAACATGACGCCGCTTCATCCACAAAGCTATCGAGACGATTGTTTTCCGCTTTTGTGAACTCTTCCAAAACATAATCAACTGCATCTTTCTGCGCTGGAGGATATCCGATCCCCATGCGTAACCGCGCAAATTCTTCCGTTCCCAACTGCTGAATGACAGAAGCGAGACCATTGTGGCCGCCGTCACTGCCTTTAGGCCGTAAGCGAATCTGCCCGAAATCCAGATTGAAATCATCGCAGATAATCAGGACGTCTTTGGATAAAAACCCTTTCTTCATCATGGTCTGGCGCACTGCCACACCCGAATTATTCATGAACGTCATCGGCATCAACAGGCAGACTGTCTGGCCCTCAAAAACCCCTTCAGCCGTGACGCCATTGGCCGCAGAACTTAATGCGAATTTGAATTTGAGCTTCTGCGCCAAGCGCTCAATAGCCAGGAATCCCAGATTATGCCGCGTATATTCATAATCCCCGCCAGGATTCCCTAACCCCACAATAAGTCGCGATTCTGACAATGCCTTAACCTAAATAATCCGATGGTCCATGCCCCATGATCAAGAAAAAATTTATCCTTTTGCTTCTTCCTTCTTGGCTTTCTCTTCTTTCTTGGCGGGCTTTTCCTCCGCTTTCTCGCCTGCCTCGGCGGCTGGCTCTTCAGCCTTCTTTTCTTTGATCACTTCGGGCTCAATGTCTTTTTCGCCCTCTGCCGGCAACTCAAACTCCTTCATGGGCGGGGCAACAGACATCAGAATAGCCTCAGGATCATGCTTGGTCCGCACGCCGTTGGGTAAAACAATATCTTTCAGCTGGACCACATCGCCAATCTTCAGCGCACTGACATCGACCTCGATCTTGTCCGGAATGTTGGTTGGCAGACAAACAACGTCCAGTTCCCAGAGGATATGGTCGAGGGAACCGCCGTCATTCTTAACGCCCGGAGCCTCGCCTTTCGCAACAAGCGGAACCTTGACCTCGATTTCTTCCGTCAAAGAAATACGGTGAAAGTCAATATGCCTGAGGGTATCGGAAACAGGCTCGTGCTGCTCTTCCTTGACGATGGCGGTGTAGTCTTTCAGTTTCTTGTCCCCCTCGAGCACATTCAGATGAAAAATAACATTTTGCCCCTGATGATGGCGCATGATGCCTTCGTAAGCCTTCCGGTCCAGCTTGATTGCCATAGGGGTTTTCTGCTCACCCCCGTAAACAACCCCTGGAATTTGATTGCTCCGGTAGACCGCTTTAACCTTGCGGCTTCCCACTTCATTTCTTACCTGCACATCCAATTTGATTTCTTCCATTTCCCTTAACCGCCTTTTCTTCTTGTTATGATGTCACGTCGAATAAGCAGCTGATCGATTTTTCATCGTGGATACGTTGGATCGCTTCAGCAAGCAAGGACGCGACACTGACTGATTTTATTTTAGAAATTTGTTTTTCCTTCGTTAACGGAATGCTGTCCGTGATCACCAGTTCTTTGAGGTGGCTGCACTCTTTGATCCTCTTGATCGCTGGCCCCGAAAGGATCCCATGGGTAATGGCCGCATAAACATCCTGAACGCCCTTCTTTTTTAAGGCCGCGATCGCTTCAATGATGGATCCGGCCGTCGCGCAAATATCGTCGACAAGAATGGCCGTTTTCCCGCGAACATTGCCCAAAATGTGCATGACGCTGGTCGAATCGGGACTGTTGCGGCGCTTATCCACGATGGCCAGCCCCGCATTCAATCTTTTTGCATACGCCCGGGCCATTTTGATGCCTCCGACGTCCGGAGAAACGACAACGAGATTCTTCATCTTCTTTAATTTGAAATAATCGCAAAGAACATTTATGCCATACAAATGGTCGACAGGAATGTCAAAAAATCCCTGAATCTGGCTGGCATGCAGGTCCATGGTGAGCACCCGCGTGGCCCCGGCCGCCACAATCAGATTGGCCACTAACTTGGCCGTGATCGGAACCCGCGGCTGATCCTTGCGGTCCTGACGGGCATATCCGTAATAGGGGATAACGGCGGTGATGCGCTGCGCTGATGCCCGGCGGGCCGCGTCAATCAGGATCAACAGCTCCATCAAATTGTCATTAGCCGGAGGGCAGGTCGGTTGGACAATAAAGAC
>JAKQAH010000008.1 GCA_029568545.1 Candidatus Omnitrophota bacterium | reverse complement strand
GCCCATCGCGGAAGGCCATAAAAACCGCAGGCAGCATGGCCGGATAAAGGGCGATCCCTAATTGCGCCATTTTATAAACGCGGGGAACTCTCTCCGGCGTTCGGGCCATGATGCCCCTCGCTCTTATCGTCCCTAAACACAATCCCGCCATGAACGAAGCCATGATCCACCCGATCCGATAATAGGCATACCCGTAAAGGGCCTGGAACCCGAGGATCACGACCAGCTGAAAAATGATCTCGGAAAATCCCGTCGTTGCAATCGAGACCGTGACCGGCGCGGTCGGCGAAAACTTCTTTCCCCACCATCCTCCCATGAAAATAAAAGCGGGCAGAAGGAAAAAGAACGAAGGCGGTATTGCCCGGAGCTTGATAAAAAGGTTCTTGAACCCTGTATTAAAACGCGTCGACCAAAGAACGATATTATAAAGATAGGCGATCGGGCGCTCATCCGTATTCAGGTCTCCCTCCTCCCGCAGGACATTTTGGATATAGCTTATCCTGTCGGCGCTCAACCGAAACGGCAAATAATATTCGCGGACATATTTCGCATCGATCCGGCGCTCCTGCAGCCGGCCGATCAGGATTCGGGCATCATAGGTCAGGACGCCGGAACTCCGGGAAGCCAGGAAGATATTTCTGTCGCCGGGAATCGATTTGACGTCGGCAAAGACGCGCCTCAAGGTCGTGTGAACGGACCGCAATAAATCCTTGGCCTCTTCATTGAGATAATTCTCCGAGGAAGAAACGCCCAAAGCCAGGATGCCGCCCGGCTCAAGGACAGCCGAAATTTCCCGGAAAAATTCCAGGGAATAATATCGGTTGACGAGGGCCGTATGCGGATCGGCCAGGTTGAGGATGGCCGCATCGTAACGATGCCCGGCCCGTTTGACAAACCACCGGGCATCCGCATAAAAAACCTGCACGCGGCCGTCTTCGAGAGGTTTCAACTCGGCCGGCGGCAGATACTTCATGGAAATCTCAATGATCTTCGGGTCGAGTTCGACATAATCGACTTGTTCAACCGGATGCTTTAATATTTCCCGAAGGCTCCCACCCATTCCGTTGCCGATCAAAAGGACCCGCCGGGGACGGGGATGTTCCAGAAGCGGGAAATGGACGCTTTCTTCGCTGGTAAGCTCATCGCTTGTCGCGTAGGAAAACATCCCATTTTCGTAAAGATTATATTCGCTGCCGATGCGCATCATCGCAATATTCCCGTAGATGGAATCTGTCGATACAATAACGTCCAGGCCCTTCCATTGTTTCGCGCGCGTCCACCGGTCGATCTTGCCGACGCTACCGCTAAGAATAAATGCGATCCCGGCCACTATCAGGGCCATTTTCATCATAAAGAACCGCTCGCCACGTCTATCCAAAACAGGGCCGAGAGCCAGATTAACCAGCGCCACCGCAAAAGCCAGATGCATGGCCGGCAGAAGGCGCACAAGCAAAAAACTGAAAATGGCTCCTCCGGCCGCCGCCCCAAAAGATTCCCACAAATAAATCTCGCTGATGCCGTGTGAAGGCACGCCACCCTTTCGTCCGGGCTCATAGGCCAAACAGATCAGCGTAAAGAGTCCTCCTAACACCACCGCCAAGGGCGCCAGCAGGACAAAAGCGCTGCCGGCCATCGGGAGGATCCCGGGGATCTCGCCAGGCTGGAGCCGCAGAGCCTCCTTGACATGGCGCGCAGCAATGATCGTCACCGGCAAGATCAAGAAAACCGCTCCTTGAAGAGCGCTGATCCATAAAGCGGGCCTCTTGATCCGTAAGGCGATAGCGCTGGCGGCATAGCTGCCGAAAGCGATCCAAAACAGCCAGCTGGCCAGAATGACCGCGTAGGCCATTTCATTGCCGTAAAAAACCGTCACCATCTCCCTGAGCAAAAGAACCTGACCGATCATGGAAGTGGCCCCTAAGATAAACGCAAAGGCCTTTGTAGGAATATTTTGGTCTCTCTCGACGGACATAATAAGCCTCGGGCAAAATAAAAGCCCACTGAAAATCAATGGGCTTATGGCTCTACCTATATGTTAAAAACTTGATCCCTATCGGCGCGATAGATCCTTAACACGCTGGGCTAAATCCTTGTTTTTCGTTTTAAGGTCCTGCAACAAAGCGCGCTGGGAACTCTGCTGCAACTGTTGAACAACTTTATTCCGGCGCATGGCATCTTGGGTATTGCTCTCGGTGATCCGGGCGATCTCCGTGGCGCGGATCTGATCTCTTTGGCGTCCCTTAAGAAGAGCGACCGCATCTTTGATCTTTTGGACCAAATCCCTCACGGCCCGGGCCAGATCGTTGCCCCTGATAAATTCGTCATTGTGCAAATCCCTCGATTGCAGGGTGCGGTCAATCCTTATGTTATTATTTGTCTGCTGGATCGTCAGCTGCTCATTGAGGACCCAGAGATCTTCGGCGTGCACCGCCAACGGGCAAAAAAGGATCGCAACCAAACTTAAGATGCCGGCAAACTTTTTCATGACTCCACATTACACCTTTCGCAAATTTTCGTCAATACTTTAAATCGCTCCCGGTTTATTCGCCGGCCGAGCCCTTCCCTTTGATCTGCGTGCGATAATAATCAACGCATTTCCGGCACAGGCCGTTTTTTTCGACCCATTCCGGATGATCCTTGCGGATCTCCTCCATAATATGCCCTTCGGTATGGCTGATAAAAGCCATCAGATCTTGTTCCACTTTTTTCCTGCAAATGCTGCAGTGATATGCCATAAAACCCTTCCCGTTATTCCTTGTCGGTCTCGCCCGACTTTTCTTTCTTTTTCCCCCGGTACATAATCTTCCACGGATTGAGCTTCAGGTCATAGCTCAACTCTTCCAGGTTCACGGAAAGCCCATGCAGATTGCTGACAGTATCATCGATCTTGTTTTCATTGGCTTTCAGGCGGTCATTGATATTGCTCACGACCGACGCGAGGTCTTCCATCGTCAGGTCCAGGTTCGCCAAGATCGCATCTAAAGACTCCTGATTTTTTTCCAGGCGTTCGTCGACATTTTCGGAGATCGACCGGAGCCGTTTGGCGATCTCCTGGCCTTCCGTGAGCAGATTATCGAAATTGGGAGGTTCCTGGCCTGCGATCGTGGCCCCCGGCGATAAGAACGCGCCGCCCTTGTTGCCCGATGTCAGCCCGACATATTTCTCGCCCATAAATCCCAAGTTCTTGATATAAGCTTTGGATCCCTCCCGCAACCTGACTTTATCGCTGACCCAAAGCAGCAATTCCATCGTGATCCCATCCTGCTCGTCCTTGATCAGAATGTCGTCGACGATCCCAACCTCAAACCCGTTGAACATGACCGGAGAGTTCAGGTTCACTCCATCGACATTCTCGAACTGCGCCTTGATCCTATAGCCCTTGGTCGATAAATTAAAGTTTCCGGTCTTGACCGTGAGAACCGCCAGCAGCACGATCACGATAAAGACCATCAACCCGATCTTCGTCTCATTGTTCATTTTCATATATGGCTCCTAAGCTCTTAGGTTAATTGTATCGGCCCTTCAATCTTTCCCTTGATGAATTGCTGCACGATCTCGTTCTTGGAATTCTTGATCTCCTGCTTCGTGCCGACTTCCAGCAATTTGCCGCGGTAAAGCATGGCGATCCGGTCCGCGATGCGAAAAACGCTTTCCATGTTATGCGTGACGACAATCGAGGTGAGATTCAGCTTGCGCGTCAGATCCAGGATCAGCCGGTCGATGACGGCGCACATGACCGGATCAAGGCCGGCCGTCGGTTCGTCGTAAAAAACAATTTCCGGGTCCATGGCGATTGCGCGCGCCAGCCCCGCGCGCTTGCGCATGCCGCCCGAAAGCATGCTCGGCATATAATTCTCAAACCCCTGCAGACCCACTAAGTTCAATTTCATTTTGGCAATAATGCTGATCACGTTCGGGGTCAAGCTCGTATGCTCTTGTAAAGGCAGGCTGACATTTTCTTCCACCGTCAGCGAGTCCAGCAACGCGGCCGATTGGAAACTCATGCCGAACCGCCGCTTGATAACATCTTTTTCCTCTTCCCCCAGATCGTGCAGCGCTTTATTCCCGAAAAAAATCTGGCCCGAATCCGGCGGAATGCTGCCGGCCATGGTCCGCAGCAGCGTGCTTTTTCCGCTGCCGGACCCGCCCATGATGACAAAGATCTCTCCGCGGCAGATATCCAGGTTGATATCCTCAAGCACCTTCAGACTCTCGAAGGATTTCTCAAGATTTTTGACCGATATCGCGATGTCCTGCTCAGGCATAGCCAACCTTTGACAAAACTTAAGACACAAGACATAAAAAACATGTCGTGGGTATTGCGTTGTGTGGTGTGAGTCGGGGTTGAGGGTGAGTTTGAGGCCTCATCCCCATTCTCATTCTCGACTCAAATCCACAACTCACTCTCATCCTTATGCCGCGTATCATAATTAATATCCCGAAAAATAATAGATCCCTGTCATGATCGCGTCGGCGATAATGATCAGGATAAAGCTCGTCACCACGCTGACCGTCGTCGCCTTGCCGACCCCGACGGCGCCGCCGCGGGTCTTGAATCCCTGATAGGCCCCGATCATCGTGATGATGAGCGCAAAAACAAACGATTTGGAAAGACCCGTGTAAATATCCTTGAGCGTCAGGAATTTCAGCGCTGTTTGGATATACAGGCCGGAGTTGATATTCAAATTGTACACGCCGATCAGATAGCCGCCCAGCAGACCCGAGAGGTCCCCGATCACCGTCAAACACGGCAGCATGATGAACAGCGCGATAAGTTTCGGAACGACCAGATAGCGCACGGGGTTGATGCCCATCGTATCCAGCGCCTCAACCTGCTCGTTGACTTTCATCGAGCCGATCTCCGCCGTGATCGCCGCTCCGATCCGCCCGGCGATCACCAGCGCCGTCAAGACGGGTCCGAGCTCCCGGCAGATCGAGATCGTCACCAGGCTGGCAACATAGATCAGGCCGCCCATCTGGATCAGCTGGGGAGCCGATTGCATGGCAAGAACGATCCCCGTGAAAAACATGACAAAGAAGACGATGATAATCGACTGGATCCCCATGAAGACCATCTGGTCGGAAATGATGTGCAGGTGGAGCGGCTTCTTTTTGAAGGGGCCCATGACGGCCCAATAGATCGTTTCGCTAAACAGGCTGGAAAAATCAATGAACACGCGCGCCCAATCCATGACCATCGTGCCTATGTGTTCAAACATTCGCATCATATGCATAGAACAGGGGAATTATCTCTCCCCGGATTCGATCACTTTGATGGTTTTGAGCAATTCTTCGACATTCAGAGGCTTGATAAGATAAGCCTCCGCCCCCATTTCGAGGCCGATCTCGATGTCTTTTAATTTGTTGCGCGAGGTCAGCATGACGACGGGGATATTCTTACAGTCTTCTTCCGCTTTCAGCAGCCTGCAGAAATTAAAACCGTTGATGATGGGCATCATCACGTCCAAAATGACCAGGTCGGGCTTTCTGGTCATGGCATATTCCAGACCTTCCGACGCCTCATTCATGGCCGCGACTTCATATCCGTTCTTCTCGAGATATTTCTTCAAAAGAACGGTAATGGTCGCATCATCATCGACTACTAATATTTTTTTGATCGCGCGTTTGAGGGGCATGAATCCATCCTGTTTTAAAGTTCTCGGTTCATATGATACTTTTCATTATATTAATCCTAATAAAAAACCGCGCTTAAGACAAGTCAAAACGCATATATTCAAAATCTCTTCCTTCGGTCGCAGCGGTTTTGTTACGCCTTCAATCCGGTTCCCTTGGCCAGCAATAAAACATTGATAGCCGTGAGGACCAGCGCAAAAACGAGCAGGATCGCAAAACTGGCCGCCAAATGGACATCGGAGAAACCATGGAACCCATAGCGCAATCCATTGACCATGTACAGAATGGGATTGAATTTCGAGACCGCCCGCCAGAACGGCGGCAGGCTTTCGATCGAATAAAAGACCCCGCCCAAATAGACCAGAGGCGTCATGATGAACGTAGGAAAAATCGAGATGTCATCGAACTTCTTGGCGAAGATCGCGTTCAATAGCCCGGCCAACGCGAAAACGACGGCCGTTAACAGAATAAACGAGAAAACAATGCCCGGATGATGAATGGCCGGACGGGTAAAGAACGTCGAGACCAAGAACACAAGGCCCCCGACGATGATCCCGCGCACGACCCCGCCGGTAACGTATCCGGCAATAATGACCTTGTTGGACGCCGATGAAACCAGCAGCTCCTCGATGCTGCGCTGGAACTTTGCGCTAAAGAAAGAGCTCACGACGTTCACGAACGAATTGTTGATCACGGTCATCATGATCAGCCCGGGAACAATGAACGCCATGTAGCTCATCCCATGAATATCCCGGATCTGGGAGCCGATAAATTTCCCGAAGATCAAAAAATAAAGCGTTTGGGTGATAACCGGCGGGAAAAGGGTCTGCGGCCATATGCGCAGCACCCGCGTCACTTCCTTGCGGACGATCGTTGTATAAGCGATATACTGGCCTCGTCCGCTCATGCGCTGGGCCCTCTTGCCGATTTAAGAATGTTCAGGAATAATTTTTCCATGCGGTTGCCTTTGGGGCGAAAATCCGTCACCTTCATGCCCAGCTGGGATAAATACACAAGGAATTCGTGAAGCCGCTCTTCTTTGCTTAAATCAACCTCAAAGGTATTCTCATCGACAATGACAGGCTGATATCCTTTAAGTCTTTCCAGCGACCGGATCATATCGACGTGCACCACATACGTTTCCCGCGCCACCAGCTTCACAAGATTCTTCACGCGGTCATGAGCGATAATGACCCCGTCCTGGATGATCGCCGCCTGGCGGCAAAGCAGCTCGATCTCCTCCAAATAATGCGTCGTTAAAAGAATGGTCGTGCCCTGCCGGTTGAGCTCGCCCAAAAATTCCCACATCGAATGCCGCAGCTCCACATCGACGCTGGCGGTAGGCTCATCCAGGATCAGCAGCCGGGGCTTGTTAACCAGGGCTCGGGCGATCATTAACCGGCGTTTCATCCCTCCCGAAAGGTTGCGCGCCGCCTGGTGCCGCTGGTCCCACAGGGTCAATCGCTTCAAGATCCGTTCGGCATCCTGAAAGGCTGTTTTCCGGTCGATCCCGAAATATCCGGCCTGATTCACGACAATATCTTCGACCTTTTCAAAAACCCCG
>JAKQAH010000159.1 GCA_029568545.1 Candidatus Omnitrophota bacterium | reverse complement strand
CGGGTCTCCGCTTTTGAAGCGTCCCTGGAATGAAGACATCGGCAAGGTCAAAAACTCTCCGCCAAACAGGGGATATACGCGGCAGAGATAGGTGATGATGAAATCGGATGAATTTGCAAATATGGATATATCGCCGGAAGACAAACCCGCCGTAACGGATAGCGGCAATACTTCGAGTGAAAAAAGATATGCCGGTATTCCGGAAAGTCCCGATGTAGCTTCAAGCGCAGACGGGCTCACCTTGTATACTTGATTCCATCGCGGCGTTCCTGATAGTTCAGTTATTGACTCAAGCGCGGGAGGTTTTATTCGTGTCCATGAAGGATCGGGCGTGCCGGATAAACCGGCTATCGCTCTGAGCGCGACTGCGTCAACATGTACAGGCTCATATTCTTCTGCCGGTGGAGTAAAGTTTGCCGTATGTCGCGCTATACCTTTTGAATATCTGAATTCGTCGATCCACGAATCAACCATAGCGGTGTTATAAACCCGGAACTGCCCTCCTGCCAGATTCAATGTATGCGCTACGACAGTCTTCGTATCTATCAGTTGGCCATCACGGAACATCTTATAGTCGTTGCCGCTACGACAAATTTCGATGTGATAAAAAATGTTCGCTATTTCAAATGGGTCCGTCTCCCCAAACGTGAGGACGTAAACATCAAGCCCATCGTTGATCGCCAGTTCCAGCCTAAAATAATAACTTTCGCCATAATTAACCGGGATCAGCCACAGGACAACTTTATCATCGTTCAGCCCTGAAATGTAGAAACCTACCTTGGTATTCTCTTCTATGGATTGCGAGAGGCGGAAGAAGAAATCAATCGTGTAGTCTCCTGAACCGGGAGATTGATCAGAGACGAGGCCGTTGATAAGATGACAGAAGCCGAAACCGTTACATAGCAGGCTTGATGCTCCGAACTTTTTAACGGCGGTATCTAATTGGCATAACGGTCCATCAAGAGCGCGTAGCTCCCATGTATTTGCTGAGTTCTCATCAACTATAGCGGTCGACTCATCTTCTCCATTGAAGTGGAGTAGTATTTTTGTGTAATTATCATCTACTGCCATAAAATATTACCCGATCGCGATTGCCGGAACAAGGATCTGGAAGCTGGAGCCGTCCGGTACCGTGAAATCCTCGCCGAAGTCAATGCAGCCGACCACCGTGGGTGATACGACCGGGCTGGCTGATCCGGTGGAATCATCATAGATGATTGCGCAACCGGTCGGGCCGATGGAGCCACCGGACGCCGTCCATGTCACATTATCAAATGTCCTTATGCCCTTATTTTCGGTATCGTCCTCCGCCCAGGAACCTCCGGTCAGTTCCTTGCTTTGCTGCGTGTAGCCGAATTCCGTGGCCAGTTCGCAGTTCGGCGATGCAAGAACATCTGCCAGCGTGGCGTGCACGTCAGGATCGAATACGAACGTATCATCCATCAGGATAATTTTAAATGTGTCCGTGCTGACGTCGACCTGCTTTGCGCCTAGTTGATATTTCCAATAGTTTGATAATGTGCTTATGACTGCCATGTTACACCTCGCTTTTTTATTTTGTTGTAGGGATCGATCCTTTGATCGATCCGCTTTTCGGCGTGCTCAGCGAGACCGCCCTACAATATCAGATCTTGCTTTATTAAAATATTTATCGTTATTTTTCCGTCCGCTTCGCTGATGTTCGAAATCTTGGCCAGATAACAGGATTCGTCCGTAGAGACGGTCACCCAGGACGTATTTTTAAAGATCCCGTTAATCACATCCCATAGGGTTTTGCTGGATTGCAGGGCAATATTCAATGTCCTGTCGCCCGCGGAGATCCCGCCATCGGTGATAACGCATCCGCCGTCCAATGTCTTGACCCTTGACACGCGACGCTCCGCGCTGCGGATATCGGTATTGGCCGGAAGAGGTTTCATCAAAACAGCGCCGTTTAACAGATACGTGCTACTTGCTAATCCGATTAGATAATTGTTATTCATAATGACCCCTTCATTTTAATCTTTCTGGATTCCGGCTCGTAGGCCGGAATGACAGTGGAGTAATGCGCGCCGCCTATGCAATCCCCAAAAGAAATTCGGCGCTCGATTCAACAGCGCGGATCTGTACTTTCTTGATGATTTCCCACATGACCATTTCAAGAGCCGGTTCTAGCCCGGTCGAATCTATCTTGATGGAGAAATCGCCTTCATTCATTCTCTGAATCCTCAACTCATTCATTTTGATTTGCTGTTCGATCAACTGTTTTTGCAGGTCAAACTGCGTCTGGCGTAACGTCTGTTCGCGCTCGATGGCGTCTTCGATGATATCGGCATTCCAGGCGCTGGCGTTGTTGAGTTGACCGAAAAGGCTTGCTAATAATGTGCCGGTTGATTCGATGCCAGTATTGACGGAGCCGAACATCGCTTCCATCTTCTTCACGCCAGCCTCGATCTCCGCAATGTCGATCTTGGCCTTCCATTCGATCATCGTTTTGATGAGCTCGGAATCCTTTTTGACCTTTTCCGTATCGAGCGAAACGCCGATTTTCTTATCTTTCGGGATGACGCCGTCTATCTTTTTGCCTTCATCTTCCAGATTTTTCGGGTCGGTTTTAACTTCGAGCTTCGTAGTTTTACCTTCCTCAATCTTCT
>JAKQAH010000151.1 GCA_029568545.1 Candidatus Omnitrophota bacterium | reverse complement strand
TCCCCTAAGAGATTCCTTATGTTGTTCAGTTGGGTCCTGATACTGTTATCATAGACGGTATCCCCTACCCTCACCACGATCCCGCCGAGGAGGGAGGGCTCTTCGATAACGGTCATTTCGACTTTTTTGCTGGTCTGACTTTCGAGTCCATTCTGAAGTTTCCGCACCAGTTCCGGAGTCAGCGGGAACGCGGTCTTGACGCTGGCCCTTACTGTTTTCAGGGCTTCGTCCATCAACTCCCTGTAGCATTCCACAATGTCGGAAAGAATGACGATCCGTTGCTTGTCCGTAAGCAATTTGAGAAAATTGGCCGTTATGCCCGAAACAGAGGTCTTTTGCAGAATGCTCTCGACCACGGACTTCTTTTCGGACTGATCAAAGATCGGATTGGCCAGAAACTCCTTGAGATCTTTATTATCACTAATAACCGCCGCAAAGCCGCTCAATTCTTCGTGGTACTTTTCAAGCTGCTTTTCCTCGAGGGCAATTTCAAAAAACGCCCGGGCGTACCGCTTGGCAATCGTGCTTCCGATCAATGTTTTATCACCACCTTATCCATATATTCTTTGACCATCTTTTCGTGATCCTGAATCGTTATATTCCGTTTGAGGAGTTCTTCGGCAAGCTGAATGGAGAGCTGCGCCGCTTCGGCCCGCAACTGGTTCCGGGCCGTGCTGAATTCCTGTTCCATCCGGGCCTTGGTGTCTTCCTCGATCTTTACGGCCGCTTTTTGGGCCTCCTCGATCATCTTCTCTTTTTCCGCCATGCCCTGGACCTTGATCAGCTCCGCGATGCCGTCGATCTCTTCGGTGGCCTTCTCCAGTTTGGAGACATACTCCTTGTATTTTCTTTCCGCATCTTCCTTGGCTGCCTGGGCCTGATTGAGCGATTCCTTGATGTCGTTGCGACGGCCGGCAAAAAACTCCTTGACCTTCTTGGCCGAAAGCCACCACAGGAAACCGGCGAGGATGGCGAAATTCAACATCCGGTAGCCGAAGTCCTTCCAGTCGATGGGATGATGTTCCTCTCCACCGCCGGCGGCATAGGCGACCGTCCCCGCCACTAAAACCATCAACCCGGCAATCAGGACGGATTTGATCATTTTCCGACGATTGTCGTTTCTCATTGGAGACTCCTTCCCAATACCTTTTCAGCGATCTCCGCCGATATCTTCTGGGATTGATTTTTCAGGACCTGCCTGGCGCCCTCCACTTCCTGGCTCACCCG
>JAKQAH010000093.1 GCA_029568545.1 Candidatus Omnitrophota bacterium | reverse complement strand
CATTATGGGAGGAAACGCAAAAAGATCTGGAAGCCCGGCTCGCGCGGGCGAACGAAGAGAACGACCGCCTTTACCAAGACGCTCAGCAAAAAGAGCGGGAAGGGCTCGAGGGCCGCAAGGATTTAAGCGGGCGGCTCGCGCGCCTGGAGGCGGATCTCCAAGAGGCGCAGGCCGATCAGGAAAAGGCCGGCAAAGAATTGTCTCAGGCCCAAGCCAGGATCGCCGAGATCGAGGACGAGAACAGGAAGCTGGCCGAGGTGAACACGCAAATGGACGCCCTCGTCAAGAAAAGCATCAAAGATCTCGAAGACCAGGCGCGGGAAGCCAAATACGACCAGGAGCATATCGCGCGCAAGGCCAAGGATGCGGCGGTGGACAAGCTGATGCTCGAGGCCAAGATGCAGGCCCTGGAGGAGCGCGCGCGCAGCGCCGAGGCCAAGCTCGCTGGGATGACCAACGACATGACGACCAAGACGGCGCAGGTTTCGCTGCAGGAATCGGAGATCATGAATCTGCGCGAGGAGAAGGCCAAGCTCGAGCAGAAGCTGCTGAAGTACGTCGAGAAAATCCTGGAAGCGCAGCGCCCCGGCCTCAAGGACCTCAAGCCGGAGAAGCGCGGCGAATCCTCCGATGAGGAATGGGGCGGGATCGACGAGGCCCCGAAGGTGAGGGCGAAGCGCGAGCTCGACGAGCAGAAGCTGGACATGCACTACAATCTGGCGATCGCCTACGACCGGCGCAGGATGTACAAGGAAGCGCGCCAGGAATACCTGAAATGCCTGGCGATCAATCCCAACGACGCGAACGTGCATTATAATCTCGCGATTCTCTACGACGATAAGCTGAACATGAACGCAAAAGCCATCGAGCATTACCAGAAATATCTTGAGCTGCGGCCGATCGGCGAGGACGCGGAAAAAGTCAAGACCTGGATGCTGCACGCCGAGCAGGAAGACCGGCTCGGGCGGGACACCCGGTAACTTCGTCTTTGGGACCTGATGCTCGAGCATCAGGTCCCTGTGAATAACTATGCGGATTAAGATCGCTGTTTTTTTCATCCTCACCATCCTCATCCCGACGGCTTTGCTGGCCCACTTCGGGCTTTTGTCGGTCCGCAACGAGAAAGAGATCGTCGAGCGCAGCATGCGCCAGAAATACGCGGCCATGGCCGCCATCGTCGAGGAAGAGATCAAGGCCGAGCTGAGCCAGGCGCCGGCGCATGTGCTTGGCGACCCGCAGCAGTGGAACGCCATCCTTTTAAACAGCGCCGGGATGTTCAAGGACGAGGTGGTTCTTTTTGACCGCAGGGGCGCCGTTCTCGGCGGAAAATCAGGCAAGGCGATCGGCGACGCCGTTTTCACGCGCCCGCTCCGCGGGTTGCCGTACACGATCGGCGTCTACGAGAAGTATCCGGCGCTGCTGGCCAACCTGGAGGCGAAGAAAAAAGGCCTCGTCTTTTACATTTCCATCATTATTTTCTCCGCGTTCTCCATCCTCGGCGGCAGCATCTTCACGCTCTCGGCGCTGGCCAACGAATGGCGCCAGGCCAGGCTCAAGGGCGAGTTCGCGTCGCATCTCTCGCACGACCTGCGCCGGCCGCTCACGTCGATCCGCATGTTTTCCGAAATGCTCAAGAACGGCGACGTGCCCAATGAGGACAAGCGCAAAGAATATTACGGCATCATCAGCGAAGAGAGCGATAAGCTGACGCTCTTGGCCAACAATATTCTCGATTTCTCCCGCATCGAAAGCGGGCGGCGGAAATACAACATCAAGGAGGAGGACATCACCCGCATTGTGCGGGAAGCGGTCGAGCGCTTCAAGGTCTACACGATCAAGGAAGGCCGGTCGATCGCGCTGTTCGTTGACCCGGCCGATGAAGGCTGGGAAAAACGGGAAAGGGGCGAAGGCGGCTACCCGATCGTCAAAGTGGATGCGGGGGCCATAGCGCAGGCGATTATGAACTTGCTGACCAACGCGGATAAATATTCCCCGGCCGACAAGCAGATCAAGGTCAATTTAAAAAGAGCGAAAAAGTCTGTGGCCATTGAGGTTATAGACCGCGGGGAAGGCATTCCCCAAGAGGAGATCAAGAGGATCTTTCAGAAATTTTACCGCGTGCCGCGCAAAGATGTGGCCTCCGTTGAGGGCAGCGGCCTCGGGCTGGCTTTGGTGAAATACACGGTTGAGGCCCATGGGGGACATGTGGAAGTCGAAAGCAAGAAGGGAAGAGGCAGCACGTTCAGAATAATTTTACCTGTTTAAAATTGGGGTCAGCGCTATTTTGGCCAAAATAGCGCTGACCCCAAATGGGACACCGTCGAGACCTCGCAGAAGGACGTATGTTTTTCCTCAAATATGTTCAGAGGAAAACATTACGTACCCCATCAGAGGACAAAAGGGTACGGAAGTTTTTAAATGGAGCGATCATTATGCAAAAAATCCTTGTAGTTGAGGATGACAAGAACATTCTTGCGGGCCTGGTGGACAACCTCAAGATGGAAGGCTACACGGCCGTGATCGCGCGCGATGGGGAAGCGGCGCTGGCTCAGGTTGAGGAGCGCAAGCCGGATTTGATCATTTTGGACATTATGCTGCCGAAACTCAGCGGCTTTGAGGTCTGCAAAAAACTCAAGCGCCAGGGAAGCGAGATTCCGATCATCATTTTAAGCGCCCAGGGGGATGAGGCGGACAAGATCTTGGGGCTCGAATTAGGCGCGGATGATTATGTCACAAAACCATTTAGCCCTCGTGAGCTGATGGTCCGGGTCAAGGCGGTTTTAAGGCGCAGCCACCCGGCTGCCAAGGGCGAAAACACCTACGAATTTGGCAAGATCAAGGTGGATTTCAAGCGGTATCAGGTCTTTAAGGGCGACCAGGAGGTCAAGATGACCAGCGCGGAATTCAAGATCCTGCAGCTGCTTTTGGCCAGCAAGGGCGAACCGGTCAGCCGCCACGCGATCTTGGGGGACATCTGGAGCAGCGAAGTGACCACGCGCACGGTGGATACGCATATCTGGAACTTGCGCGAAAAATTGGAAGAAGACCCGAGCAATCCGAAACACATCGTGACGGTGCATCGGATCGGGTACAAATTTGTGGAATAGTTATTCACAGGGACCTGATGCTCCAGCATCAGGTCCCAAAATAGCCCCGACGCTATTTCTATGAAAATTCCTATATGGATTTTTCCAAGAATCCGGGAAAAAAGCGGGATGAAAATAATGCGCTTTGCGATTGCGGGCATAAATTTTATGTTGTAAAATCCACAAAGGGATTTTTGTATTTAAAAAATAATAGTTGTCATGGGTTGTCATAGGGGTCAGACCCCTATGACAAAAAACTTGCGAATAACTTCTGGTTACTGGTATCTGGTTACTTGCCGCAAAGAGTTATTCACAGGGACCTGATGCTTAAGCATCAGGTGCTCAGGTAAAATGCGAAACATCAGGTTGTCATACGACGGCCTGATGTTTTGTGGTTTTAGGGGCTGTTCCAGCAGGCGCAAAAGTGGCTGGAAATAAGGGGCTTGAGAAAAATGAGGATTATGCGGTGGGAGCCATTAAAGAACTTTGTCATTCTGAGGCCTCGATCGTAAAGTTCAGGAGGCCGAAGAATCTTAACATAGAAATGTAAAGATTCTTCGTATCCCCATCGTTTTCTGAGGGGATACGTAATGTTTTCCTCTAAAAGATATTTAGGAAAAACATACGTCGCTAAAAATCATAAATTTCGGCTCCTCAGAATGACGGCGGATGGTGAATGCGCGATGAAGGTCTTGACAATTTGTTGACAATACTTTGACGCCGGATTGACAACTTAATTTTCATATTATGATATATTGGAATCAAGCAAAGGCCGTCGGACAGCGCGCGCACAACATCCCAACACAAATCGATTTCGAGAAATGAGTTAAC
>JAKQAH010000104.1 GCA_029568545.1 Candidatus Omnitrophota bacterium | reverse complement strand
GATCGTGACCACCGTCGCTTTGATGCCTTTTTGAGTGCGTGACATATCCCGTCCTTTCTTGCTTGATAGTATATGGTAGCAAAAAACAAAAATCCCCGCCACGACTATTCGCGGGGATTAAAAAAGGGGTCAACTCCCTTTTCCGAAAAAGGGAGTTGACCCCTAATTTCCTTTTTTTGATCCCTTACTTAGATGTGTTGCAATTTGCGACCCTTGGCCGCAAAAACGATCTCCTCCCCGGCAAGGTCCACCTGGACCGTATCTTTCTCCTTCAGTTCCCCTTTCAAAAGCTTCAGAGCGATCGGGTCCTGGATATATTTCTGGACGATCCGCTTGAGCGGCCTTGCCCCATACGCCGGTTCATATCCTTTTTCTCCAAGAAAATCCTTGGCCCTATCCGAAACGCTGAGGGTGACTTTGCGCTCGTTCAGCCTGTTCTGAAGGACCGCCAGCTGAATATCCACGATTTGCCGGATATTTTCCTTGCCGAGCCTGTTAAACACGATGATCTCATCCACACGGTTCAGGAACTCCGGCCGGAAGAAGATCTTCATCGCGTCATGAATCCGGCGATTGATCTCCTGGGCGTCTTTCGCGTTCATGATCACATCCGACCCGATGTTGGACGTCAGGATAATGATCGCGTTCTTGAAATTCACGACCCTGCCCTGACCGTCAGTCAGACGTCCGTCGTCAAGGATCTGCAGTAACGCGTTAAAAACATCCTTATGGGCTTTCTCGATCTCGTCAAAGAGAATGACCGAATACGGGCGGCGGCGCACCGCTTCCGTGAGCTGGCCGCCCTCCTCATACCCAACATAGCCAGGTGGGGCGCCGATCAGCCTTGCGACGCTGTGCTGCTCCATGTATTCGCTCATATCAATGCGGACCATGGCGTTCTCATCGTCAAAAAGAAACTGCGCCAAAGACTTGGCAAGTTCCGTTTTCCCGACCCCGGTCGGCCCGACAAAGATAAAAGACCCGATAGGCCGGTGCGGATCATTCAATCCCGTGCGCGTTCGCCGGATCGCGTTCGCCACGAGATCAATAGCCTGGTTCTGACCAACCACTCTTTTTTTCAGATACTCCTCGATATGGATCAGCTTCTCCGTTTCCCCTTCCATCAATTTCGAGAGCGGAATCTTGGTCCATTTCGCTACAACCTCAGCGATATCCTGGTCATCAACTTCC
>JAKQAH010000082.1 GCA_029568545.1 Candidatus Omnitrophota bacterium | reverse complement strand
GGCCAAATTCGATGGCTCTTTGATATAATTCAATAGCCCCCCGGAAATTGCCGGACTTTTCCTCAATATACCCAAGATTAAAATAGGCCCTTGCATTGCGCGCATCTGCCCTCATGGCCCTTTGAAAATTCTCTCTAGCGCGCTTCTGATCGCCTTGGCGCTGATAGATGGCCCCCATATTGAGAAAAGCGTCCGAATTGGACGGATCAGCCTCGACGGTCTTTTTGTAAATCTCGAGGGCCTGGCCCCAGCGCCCTTGGTCCCGATAAATATTCCCGAGATTGTAGAGCGTTTTGCCGTGATTCGGATCGATATCAAGCGCCATTTGATAGGCTGAAACCGCCCTTAAAAGATCCCCCATCTCGCTATAGGCATACCCGAGATTGAAAAACGATGTGGCTCGAGCCGGTTTTCTGTTTTCAACTAAACCCTCAAACCCATTCATAGCCTTCTGTCTGGCTTTGAGGCATTCTTCGCTACGGGGACTTTCCTTGAGAGCCTTGTTATAGGCGGAAATAACCTCGAAATAGGCGTCTTCATCATCGGGATTCATATCGATGATCTGGTCAAAAGCAAAAACGGCTTGTTGATAATCCTTCGCATCAAGATAGAGCTCCCCTAAACTAAAATGCGCCTCTTTATATCCGTAGTCCAGCGTTAACGTCTTTTTGTAGGTCGCAACAGCCTCCGATACTTCGCCGATATCCCTATAAAGGTTCCCAAGATTATAGTAGGAATCAATAAAACTCGGATTCGCCTTAATGGCTTGGGCATAAAGATCCTTGACGCGGTCAATTTTCGCAACTTCGCCCATGAACTCCTTTGAGAAATCGATCGCAAGCCCTTCCGGCTGGATCTCGAGGAACTTTTTGTAAAGTTTTTCGGCTTTTTTATGCTCTTCGTCTTCCCTCAAAGCGGCCGCGAGATTGTTGAGGGCAATCGGCTCATCAGGAAACATCTTCAATTGATGTTCCCAAAGAGAAACGCTGTCATGCCAGATCTGGCTTTGCTTGTACGTTTTTATCGAGAAGACGATCGCCACCATTGCAAGAATTAGGAGGCCAAGAAATCGCCTTTTGGGACTATCCATCAACCGCGCCCACCACGACCCCAGCAAAAAACAAAACCCTAAGCTCGGCATGTACATGAACCGGTCGGCCACGATATTGGGCCCTTCCGGCGTCTCATCATAACGAAGCAGAAAGAATATGGACAGAACGTAGAAAGCCATGGCAAAAACCAGCCAATCCTGTTTGCGCCAACGGAAAAGAATAAAAACCAAGAAACAGAAGATCATAACGGCCGACAAATACTCAAAATGAGAAAGCGTGACCGGCTGCGGAAGATAATAAATCGGCACAGAGACCGCGGGAAAGACGAATTTCCGCAAATAAAACACAAAAGTCCAGATCCAGATCAGGGGCGCCTCAGCGATGCTTTTTCCCGGTATGCGGGCATGGGCCGCATAACTAAGCCATGCGATCCCAGCAATGATCGCGAAAAGGGGTATTTTTTCCAGGATCGCTTCCCGCCCAATCTTGCGCTCGTGGAACCAATCCATCAGCAGCAAGATCAGCGGAAGGCTTAAGGCCATCGGCTTGGCCAACATGCTCAGGATCCCCAGCATGACCGTCAGGACAAGAAATCCGTAGTTGCGTTTGATCTGCAGGGCCGGGGTCGAATTGGTAAAATCCAGATATTTTGAATAGCTCACCAATGCCGCCATGTAGAAGAAGGCATACAAGACGTCCTTGCGTTCGGTAATCCACGCCACGGATTCGACCCGCATCGGATGGATCCCGAACAATAAAGCGGCCGCCCCGCTCGCGGCGGCCGAAAGCCCCAACCGCATTCCCAGCCAGAAGACAAGCGCGACAACGCCCAGATGCAGCAAAAGATTATCGAGATGATAGATGAACGGATTGTCTTTAAAGAAATGATATTCGACGGCGAACGAAAGGGTCGTCAGAGGAATGTAGATCTTGTTGACCTTGCTGGTGAAAAGATCCCCGATGTGCTCGAGATCCAAAGTCTGGACGCTCACGTTCTCGTAGAGATGGACATCGTCATCCCAAAAAACAAAACCGTTCTTCAAAGATGGATAATAAGAGAAAAAAACAACGGCCAGAATGGCCGCGAGAAGGATCAATGCCGCATGTTGAGAGGAAAATACATTAAGCTTGCGCATGATGGGATGAGCAGAAGAAAAGTCCTAGTATTTGACCAGCGAAAGAACAGGTAGGTCGCTCAGCTTGGCCTTGCCTTTCAGGAATCTTAATTCAATGACAAAAGCCACGCCGACAATCTCGGCCTTTTGCCCTTTGAGAAGATCGGCGACGGCCCGGACCGTCCCTCCGGTCGCCAAAAGATCATCGACGAGCAAAACGCGCGCGTGCGGGCGGATCGCATCCTCGTGCATTTCGAGCGTATCCGTCCCATACTCCAATTGATAGGTGGCGCTTTTGGTTTTTGCCGGCAACTTCCCTTTTTTCCGGACGGGAACAAATCCGACTCCCAGCTTATAGGCTACCGCAGCCCCGAAAATAAATCCCCGCGCCTCAACGCCGACAACCGCATCGATCTTTTCCTTCTTGTATTTCTTGGCCAAAAGATCGATCGTTTTCCTGAACGCCGGACCGTCTTTAAGGAGCGTCGTGATATCTTTAAAAAGGATCCCCTGCTTCGGGAAATCGGGAATATCCCGGATATATTTCTTTAAGTCGCTTTTTTTGATCGCTGGACCCGCCACGCCTCTCCTCCGTTTTACTGTTTTGCCGCGGCGCCCACGCTGCTCGCCGATTGCCTTTTGACCAATTTGGTCGGCAAAACCATTTTTAACGGCAATTTCACTTTGCCCCGGCTGATCAGATAGAGATTTTCCGCGCCCAATCGCCCCATTTCCATGAGCGGCTGCGAAACCGTAGTCAGCTTGACGGAGCCGGTCGTGCTTAGCGGATTATCGTCAAATCCGATCACGGACAGATCGTCCGGGACCCGGATCCCCATTTCGCGGGCCTCGTCCAGGACCTCCAGCGCCATGACGTCCGAAGCGGCAAAGACCGCCGTTGGGCGTTCTTTGAGCTTCAGCAATTTCTTGGCCGCCGCCCGCGCCGGCGTTCTTAAAAACTCGCCGAACGTGACGTACGTCCGCGGGACCTGGATATTCTTAGCCTGCAGGGCCTCATGGTATCCGTCCAAACGCCTTAAGCCCGCCTGCGTTGAAATATCGCCGGCAACCGTCGCGATCTGCGTATGGCCCAATTTGATCAAATGGTCCACCACATTGCGCGCCGCCGCATGATTGTCGACGGCGATATAATTCATCGGCTCGTCGAGGATATTGTTCAGGACCATGCACGGCATGCCGCGCTGGATCGCTTTCTTCACGACGCTGATATCGTTGTCGATATCCGCAAAAATGATGCCGTCGATGTAATTGATATCCATTAACGTGGAATCGAGCCACCCTTGATGATTGGTCCGATCGACGATATGGATGAGAAAATCGGCGTTCAAACGGCTGGCGGAAAGGCTCACGCCCCGGACAATTTCGCCGGCATAATAGGAATGAAAAATATCTTCAAAGCGCGGGATGACAAGGACAAAGGTCGGCTTTCTTTTCCGGCTACTCACTTTCCTGCTCCTGTTCCTTCTGCTGGATGATCTGCCTGATTTTTTTGATGGTGGCCGCTTCAATCTGGCGGACGCGCTCGCGGGAAACTCCCAGGACTTTTGCGATTTCCGCCAATGTATGCGTATTGCCGTCCACCAGCCCGTATCGGAGCTCCACGATCTGCCGCTCCCGCGGATTGAGCAGGTCCAAAAATCCCATCGCCCGTTCCTTGTCGAAAAATTTCTCGATCTGGGCATCCGGGCTGGCAACATTCACGTCTTCGATAATATCCTTGACCTGGCCTTCTCCGCTTTCGCCAATGGGGGCATCGAGGCTGGACATCTTGGAGATCGAGCGCTCCAATTCCCGGACCTTTTCAACCGAGATCTTCATTTTCTTGGCCACTTCGCCGACCCGCGGGACCCGCTTGAGCTTGTGGGTCAGCTTCTCAATGATCTTTTTGTATTTGAGGATCTCTTCGTTCATGTAGACGGGAACACGGATCATTTTCCCCTGGTCGATGATCGCCCTGGAAACGCCTTGCTTGATCCACCAGGCCGCGTAGGTCGAGAACCGGAATCCCCGGCCGGGATCGAATTTTTCGATGCTCTTCATCAAGCCGATGTTGCCTTCCTCGATCAGATCATTTAGGGGAACGCCAAGATTGATGTAGCGTTTGGCAATGCTGATCACGAGCCGCAGGTTCGCCCGGATCATTTTCTCCCGGGCGGCCTTGTCGCCTTTCTTGATTCGGTTGGAAAGTTCAATCTCTTCTTCGGGTTTTAAGAGAGGTATGGCGCGGATATCTTTGAGATAGGCTTTGATGGAATCGATCATAAGATTTCTTGATGAATCGTTCGGCGCTGAAATTCCGGTGCGCCAAGGAACTTGGCGCACCGGATAAACAGATACTATTATCCTACTTTTTCCGCCCTTTGCCAGCAGCTTTCTTAGTTTTTGCTTTTCCGCTGCCTGGGACGGCAATAACCGCTTGCGCCGCCGCCAAACGGGCAATCGGCACACGGAACGGCGAACAGCTCACATAATCCATTCCGACCTTATGGCAGAAATGGATCGACGCAGGATCGCCGCCGTGCTCGCCGCAGATCCCGACCTTCAGGTTCGGCCGCGTGGCGCGCCCGCGCTGGACGCCCATCGCGATCAGTTGGCCGATCCCGTCGACATCGATGCTCTGGAACGGATCTTCCGGCAAAATGCCCTTCGCCAGATAGTCCGCAAGAAATCCGCCCATGTCATCGCGCGAAAAACCAAAACCCATTTGGGTCAGGTCGTTCGTTCCAAAGGAGAAGAATTCTGCCGTCTGAGCGATCTTGTCCGCGGTTAAAGCGGCCCGCGGGATCTCGATCATCGTCCCGTACATAAACTGGATCTTTTTCACATTGTATTTTTTGCACACTTCCTGGTACACGCGCTCGACGATCGCTTTCTGATCGTCCAGCTCCTTGACGGCCCCGACCACCGGGACCATGATTTCGGGAGAGACTTTCTTTCCCGTCTGAGACAATTCCACCGTCGCTTCAAGGATCGCGCGGACCTGCATCTCCGTCATTTCGGGATAGGTGACCCCCAAACGCACGCCGCGATGGCCCATCATCGGATTGCTCTCGTGCAGAGAAGCCGCCCTTTTCTCCAGGTCATCGACGGATATCCCCAAACTGCCGGCCAGATTCGCCAAGGCCTCTTTGCTGCGGGGAACAAACTCATGCAATGGCGGGTCCAACAGACGGAAAGTCACCGGAAAACCGGCCATAGCGCTTAACGTTCCCTTGATATCGCTTTTCACGTGCGAATAAAGCTCGTCCAGCGCGCTGCGCCGCTCTTTTTCGTCCGCGGAAACGATCATCTTTCGGAGCTTAAACAGAGGCTCTTCGGAGCCTTTGCCGTAAAACATGTGTTCGGTGCGGAACAGCCCGATGCCTTCGGCGCCGAAAGCGCGCGCCTTGGCCGCGTCATCCGGCGTATCGGCATTGGTGCGGATCTTCAGCGTGCGGATGCTGTCGCAGATCTTCAAAAACTCATTCAGGTATTTGTTTTCGGAGGTCGCGTCGATCATCGCAAGTTTCTTTTGAAAGAACGTTCCTTTGGTCCCGTTGAGCGTGATCCAATCGCCTTCCTTCAATGACTGGCCGTTCACCGTCATGGTCCTGGTCTTCATATCGATCTCGATATCAGAACAGCCGACGATGCAGCATTTGCCCCAGCCGCGGGCAACGAGCGCCGCGTGAGAAGTCATCCCTCCGCGGGCCGTCAGAATGGCTTCGGCCGCGCGCATGCCTTCAACGTCTTCGGGATTGGTCTCTTCGCGCACAAGAATGACACGCTTGCCTTCCTTGCGCCAATTGACCGCATCAACCGCCGTGAACACGATTTGACCGGCGGCGCCGCCCGGGCCGGCCGGTAACCCTTTGCCTAACAATTTTGCTTTTTTCTCTTCCGCCGGATCGATGATCGGATGCAGAAGCTCATCCAACTGGCTCGGCGTTACCCGCCCCACAGCCTCCGTCTTGGAAATCAGCTTTTCTTTGACCATGTCAACGGCCATACGCACCGCGGCCGGGCCATTTCTCTTGCCGACACGGCATTGCAGCATATAAAGTTTCCCCTCTTCGACGGTAAACTCAATATCCTGCATATCCCGGTAATGCTTTTCCAGGCGGTTGCGGATATCTTCGAGCTGTTTATAAATTTTCGGCTCTTGTTCTTCCAAGGTTTGCAGATGCTTGTTGTGATCGCTTTGAGAATATTTGTTGACCGGCGCCGGCGTGCGGATCCCGGCGACAACGTCTTCGCCCTGGGCGTTGACCAGATATTCGCCGTAGAAGGAATCTTCGCCGTTCCCGGGATTGCGCGTGAAGGCCACACCCGTCGAGGATTTGTCCCCCGTATTGCCGAAAGCCATGCTCTGGACGTTGACGGCCGTGCCCCATTCATGGGGAATGCCTTCGATCTTGCGGTAGGAAACTGCTCTTTTGCCGTTCCAGGAAGCAAACACCGCCGTGATGCCCCCCCAAAGCTGCTCGTCGGGATCTTCCGGAAACTCTTTGCCGAGAACTTTTTTGATCGTCTCTTTGTACGTCGCGCACAATTTTTTCAGATCGGCGACGCCCAAATCGGAATCGCTCTGAACACCTTTTTCTTTTTTGAGATGATGCAGGATGTGGTCCAATTGCACGCGGATCCCTTTGCCTTCCGCGGGCTCGATCCCGGCGGATTTTTCCATAACGACGTCCGCGTACATGGTGATCAACCGGCGGTAGGCATCATACGCAAAGCGCTCGCTGCCGAATTTCTTGGCCAGTCCGGGAAGGGTTTTTTCGTTCAACCCGATGTTCAGGACCGTCTCCATCATGCCCGGCATCGACCGGCGTGCGCCGGAGCGGACCGACACCAAGAGCGGATCCTTCGGATCCCCGAATTTCTTTCCCATGATCTGCTCGACTTTTTTCATGGCCGCATTGACCTGTTCTTTGAGCCCGGCCGGATATTTTCTTTTGTTCTCATAATAATGCGTGCAAACCTCGGTCGTGATGGTGAACCCCGGAGGGACCGGAAGGCGCAGATCCTTATGGCCCGCCATTTCGGCGAGGTTGGCCCCTTTTCCCCCTAAGAGATTTTTCATTTCTGCTTTTCCGTCGGCTTTGCCGCCCCCAAAAAAATACACATACTTCGTCGCCATTTGCTCTTCCCTACCCTTTCTGTTCTTTAGTTTGCTAACTTCTCTGTTAAATAAGCTTTTAGATTATCCACCGGAATACGCTGCTGAGACATCGTATCCCGCTCTCTGACGGTCACGTGATGATCGGTGAGCGAATCCACATCCACGGTCACGCAGAAAAACGTCCCGACCTCATCCTGGCGCCGGTACAGTTTCCCGATCGCGGCCGTGTCGTCATACACAGTCGAAAACCGTTGCTGCAGATCTTTTTTGATATTCTTGGCCAGAGCGACCAGGTCGCCATTCTTCTTCAAGAGCGGAAGAACCGCCACCTTGGTCGGCGCCAATTGCTTGCTGAGCCTTAGAACAACCCGCGTCGCATCGTTGACGACTTCCTCGTGGTAAGCATCGACGAGAAACGCCAGAATGGCGCGGTCCACTCCCCCCGACGGCTCGATGACGTAGGGGAAAAATCTCTCGTTGGTGATTTTATCCTGATACTGGAGGTCCTTGCCGGAAAATTGGGAATGCTGCTTGAGGTCGAAATCGGTCCGGTTGGCGACCCCTTCGAGTTCCGACCATCCGAACGGGAAGTTGTACTCGATGTCACTGCATCCTTTGGCATAATGCGCCAACTCATCATCGCCATGTTTGCGCAATCTGAGATTTTCCTGGCGCATCCCGAGATTGTAATACCAGTTCAGCCGGTCCTGGATCCAGCGCTGATGGCACTCTTCGGAATCTTCCGGTTTCGTGAAATACTCGATTTCCATCTGCTCGAATTCGCGCATACGGAAGGTAAAATTCCCCGCGGTCACTTCGTTGCGGAAGGCCTTGCCGATCTGGGCGATCCCGAACGGCAATTTGCGGCTGGTCGCATCGATCACGTTGCGGAAATTCACGAAAATCCCTTGCGCCGTTTCCGGGCGCAGATAAGCTTCGCTTTTGGTGTCTTCCATCGCGCCCAGATGGGTCTTGAACATCAGGTTGAACGCGCGGCCTTCGGTAAAATCCTTGGAACCGCAGTTCGGGCATTTATGGTCGACGATATGGTCCTGGCGGAACCGGTTCTTGCATTTCCGGCAATCGACGAGGACATCGAAGAAATTCTCGGTTGGCCGGACGCCCTCCAAATCTCCGGATGCATGACGATGCCGCTGTCCAAACCCACCATATCTTCGCGGTCATGGACCACCGCTTTCCACCAGGCGTCCTTGAGGTTGCGTTTGAGTTCCGCGCCCAGCGGGCCGTAGTCCCAGGAGTTGGCTAAACCACCGTAGATCTCTGAAGATTGGAAGATAAATCCGCGTCTTTTGCAGAGGGAGACGATTTTTTCCATGAGGTCGCTTTGCATTTACGTCCTTTAATAAGAAGAGGTATTCTAACCAAAAGGATTTTAAAAATCAAGGAAATTAAATGTTTCTGGAAGGGTTATTTTTCTTTTTCCAGAGAAAAACCTTGTCCTTGGGATTTACCTTGAACGGAAGCTTAACCCCCACATGTTCTCCCCTGCCTGCCTGCTCCACAAAGGCATTGTTCTGCTGCATTTCCTCAATGGTGGCCATGCAGGCCGGGGTGGTCTTGCCGATCACCAGGATCTCTTCCCCTTTCTTGAGGGTTCTGGTCCGGACCAGGATATCGGCCACGCCGATCTTTCCATAATATTTCTTCACTTCCCCCACATAGATCTTTTCATAAATGTTTTCCAATCGTTCGCTCTTGGCCTCCTGAGGCTCGCCGAAATAAAATCCGCTGGAAAAACCGCGGTTGTAAACTTCCCTGAGCCGGCCTTTCATCCGGCCCTTGCGTTCTTCCGTTAATGTTCCGTCAAAATAAGTATCGATCGCTTCCCGGTAAACCTCTGTCACAATCCGCGCGTATTCCGGCGAACGCATCCGGCCTTCGATTTTAAACGCATCGATGCCGGCCTCAATCAGCTGATCGATAAAATCCACCGAGCAAAGGTCCTTCGGGCTTAGCACGTAATCGGGCCCGATGATAAAATTCTCATCGCCGTCAACGCTCTTGATCTCATATTCCCGGCGGCAAGGCTGAGTGCACTCTCCCCGGTTCGCCGATTGGCCGTGACTGTACAAGGACATAAAACACCGGCCCGAGATCGTCAGGCACATCGCGCCATGGATAAATGTTTCAATACCGCAGGGAATATTTTTCTCACGGATCTGTCGCTTGATCTCTCTGATCTGTTCTAAGGTGCATTCTCGGGCCAGGACCAAACGTTTGGCCCCAAGATTCGCATAAAATTCCAATGCTTTAACATTAGAAACACTTGCCTGCGTCGAGATATGGACGGCCAATCCGAGCTCTCGGGCCATCGTGAGGACCGCGAAGTCCCAGAGGATCACCGCATCCACGCCGGCATCCTTGGCGGCCCGGAGAACCTGCCGGATTGTATCCAGCTCGTCATTCAAGATGATCGTATTGACCGTGAGCAGCCCCTTTTTCCCGCGCTCATGCAGATAGGCCATAATCTTTTTCATCTCGGAGATCTCGAAATTCTCCGCCATCCGGCGCATGTTGATCCCCTTCACGCCGAAATAGACGCTGTCAGCGCCGCTTTCAACCGCGGCGATGAGGGAAGACCAGTTTCCCGCCGGGCATACAAGTTCAGGCTTTTTATTTGTCATGGCTTACTTGATCTGAGGCAATTCCAGGGAGTATTTTCCGTCTCGGTCAAACTCCATGGTGATGCGGTATGCGGAAGAAAATTGATACTTCACTTTATCGTAGAGTCCCGGCTCGTCCGAATAATCCTGCACCCGGTAATATAACGGGTTCTGCGCATGCGGCCACGCTTTCCCCGTCAAGGTCTTTGGGATCTCGCCGCAGCCGATCTCAAGATCAATGACAACTTTGCGCTTAAAGAATTTTCCTAAGGTGTATGTTTTCCAATGGTCATCGGCCCGTTTCGTCTCCTTTTTCAGATTCAAGGCCAATGCCTCGACAAGGAACTGCTCGTGTTTTTTGTAAACGTTCCCCAATAAATCGTAATACAGCTTGGTCAGCCGGACGCGCTGGACGACATAATCGTTCGGGCAGCCCACAGCGGTCAGGAAATTGTAAAAAAGGAAAAAGAACGTGTTCTGCTTATAACCGGACACCGAATACTGGTCCAGATGGTCCTTTAGGCGGATGCCGACAGCCAGGGCCCGCTTTTCGTTCTCCAGGAATGCCGGCTCTTCGAAAATCTTCGAAGGATTCTTGAGGGGCCACAACGGGGATTTCTGGCTCTCCATCCCGTCGCGGAGCGATACGGGAACGAATTTAACGCTTCCGACGGCCAGAGGCTGGCCTTCGAGATATTTTTCCAGGCCGCCCGCCCAAACAGCTTTCACCGGCGGCAAAAAACAAGCCGTTAAATATCCCGCAAGGACCAAAAGATATATTCGCTGACGAGGCATCAATCAATAATTCCCTTGCAGCACCTGATAATACTCGTCAATGGAATCGAGCGAATGCCTTACCATTTTATAGAAAACCACCGTGATCGCAAGGCAGAGCGCGATCAAGACCGCTTTTTTCTTCTTTGAATAGTCCGGATGAAACCAGATCAGCGGAATAATAAAAGGTCCGACCACAAAGAATCCGGCCACAAGCGTCGCGGTCCGAAAGTACCACTCCGTCTTTTTCCCTAAGAGGCTTTTCCCCGCGCTTCCGTCAAGAAACTCGTTGCAGAACCGGCATTTGATCGCCTCTTCCTGGATCTCTTCCGCGCAAAAAGGGCATTTTTTCATTTTATTCACACTTCTTTAAGTGGGCGAGCTCTTCGGGATTCATGGAATAGCTGTGCGGCACGTCGGGGAACTGCCCTTCCTCGACTTCTTGGCGGAATCGTTTTAAACCCTCCAGGATCAATGCGCCGGAATCGACATATTGCTTGACAAATTTCGGCTTGAACCGGTCGAACAGGCCGATCAGATCATGCGTCACAAGGACCTGGCCATCGCAATCCGGTCCCGCCCCGATACCGATCGTAGGGATCGACAACTCCTCTGTGATGATCTTTGCGATGGGAGACGGTATGCATTCGAGAACCAGGCTGAAGCATCCCGCTTTCTCGAGGGCCTTGGCATCATCGATGATCCTGCCCGCCGAATCGGCGTCTTTTCCCTGGACTTTAAACCCGCCTAATTGTTCGGCGGTCTGAGGCGTAAGCCCCACATGCCCCATCACGGGGATCCCCGCCTTGACAATCCTCTCGGTGACTTCCAGGCAACGGTCAAACCATTCCAGCTTCACGGCATGACAGCCTGCCTCCTGAACAAAGCGCCGCGCATTGTCAACCGCCCGCACCGTATCGGATTGATAGGATTCAAAGGGCATATCCCCGATCAAAAGCGCCTGCTTGACCCCGCGACGAACGGCCTTCGCGTGATGGATCATCTCGCTCATGCCGACTTCCGTCGTCGATGCCAATCCCAGGACCACGTTGGCCAGCGAATCCCCGACGAGAATCATATCCACCCCCGCCGCATCGACCAAAGACGCGAGAGGATAGTCGTAAGCCGTAAGCATCGTGATCTTTTGATGCCGTTTCTTTTTCTCCAGGACCCATGGAATGGTTTTTGTCTCGCCCATATCTCTCATTTCAGATAATCGTCCACCTCTTGCGCAACCTGTTTTCCCGACGCGATGGCCTCAACCACCGGCCCGGCATTCGTCCGGACATTTCCGGCAGCGAAAACGCCCGGGATCGATGTCCTTCCGGTTCGATCCTCCACCTTGATCGTTCCGTCCTCATTGACCGCGAGGTCGGCAATTTCCCTGTTGACCAAAGAATTGGGTTTGTGGCCCGTGGCAATCACGACCGTATCCGCATCGATGACGAATTCCGAACCGGGCACCGGCATAATTTTCCATTGCCCGGACCCGTCCGCATCGGCAAAATCCATACGCCGGCATTTGATGCCCCCGACAAAATGATTAGCATCGGCCAGGATCTCGACAGGACTTACCAGCGGTTCGAAATGGACCCCTTCTTCTTTCGCGTAAATGCTCTCGTCCTGGCGCACGCGCATGTCTTCTTCCGTCCGACGGAATATCAAGGTCACTTCCCGGCCCAGCCTCACGGCGCAGCGCGCGCAATCCAGCGCGGTGTTCCCGGAACCGATCACGGCGACCCGCATCCCCAAAGGCAGTTTATCAAGTTTCCTCGAAAATAATGTTTTCCGCGCGCGATTGACGCGCATTAAAAATTCCTCGCCGTAATAAACGCCGCCGAGATTGGCCCCGGGGAGATCCCTGAATTTCGGGACCCCGGCTCCCGTCGCCAAAACAATGGCGGCAAAATCCTGCCGCCGTAATTCTTCCAAAGTGGCCGTGTGCCCGACCAGGAAATTCATTTCCATCTTAACGCCCAGCGCTTTGATGCGATTAATTTCCGCATCCAAAACTTGCCGGGGGATGCGGAATTCGGGAATGCCGTAGCGCAAAATGCCGCCGGGCTTATCGAAAGATTCAAATACGGTCACCGGATAGCCCCGCTGCGCCAATTCCGTCGCTGCAGCCAAACCCGCCGGCCCTGATCCCACTACCGCGACTTTTTTCCGGCCAAGAGGCTCCGGGCGGCGTTTGGCAATCTTCGAGCATCCGAAGTCGGTCGCATAACGCTCCAAGGCGCGGATCCCAATAGGAGGCGCCCCTTCTTCCTTTAGAATGCAAGCTTTTTCGCAGGGCGCCGAACAGATCCGCCCGCAAATGGAAGAAAGGCTGTTCTGCTCGCTGATCTTCGCATAAGCGTTGATGACGTCGCCCTCGCGCAGGAACCGGATAAACCGCGGAATATCGATGCCCAGCGGACAGGCTTTCATGCAGACAGGGTCGAGACATTGCGGACAGCGCCTGGCTTCTTCGAAAGCTAACTTTTTCGGATACCCGAGAGAAACTTCGCTAAAGTCTTTGGCTCGCTTCTCGGGGGTTTGGGTTTTGACCGTCGGTTGCCCCATTCTTGCGGCTCCTCATATGCATTCATACGAATTTCAAGATCGTTAAAGTCCACCTTGTGCCCGTCGAATTCCGGCCCTTCGACGCAGGCCAGAACCATTTCTCCCCCCACTTTCACCCGGCAAGAACCGCACATGCCCATGCAGTCCACCATGACGGGATTCAGCCTGACCAGAGTCTCGATCCCCCTGGCAGCGGTCATGGCGCAAACCTTGCGCATCATGTCCACCGCGCCGATCGCATAGACCAAATCGACTTTATTCTGGCCCAAGAAATCCTCCAGAATATCGGTCGCTAAACCTCGCCGCTCAAAGGACCCGTCATTGGTGGCAATCAGGAGAGCATGACAAGCCAGACGCATTTGGGGCTCAAGGATCAGCGCCTTTTTGGTTTTGGCACCGATGATCCCGATCACTCTGTTCCCCTGATCCTTGAACGCACGGCAAATCGGCAGGACCTGAGCGATCCCCATGCCATTGGCAATACATACCACCGCGCCTTTTTTCTGGATCGTCGCCGGAAGGCCCAAAGGCCCGAGGATCGAGAAAACCGATTCGTTAATCGGCAAATTCCCGAGCTTGCGGGTCGTCTGTCCGAGTTCCGGAAAGATCAGAGAAATGTGCCCCCGTTCGGGATCGGAGCTTGTGACCGTCAAAGGGATATGCTCATCGTTCTCTTCGGGGCAGACGCTGACAAACTGCCCGGGGCGGATTTTCCGGGCGATGTTCGGCGCTAAGATATCGATCCTCTTGACGCCTTCATCCAGGACTTGTTTATTGACGATCTTGAATGGCATGATTATTTTCGTTGTGACGACGTTGACGGATATTTTATTTTAATCGAATTTTCTGCCCCTGTCTATTCTAACTTGACGGCCTAAAAGACCCACGGAGGCGGCTTGGGCAGCTTATCAACGACCCGAAGGATCTTTCCGAGCAAAGAAAATGTGCCGCCGATAACAGCCCCGGGAAGTTTTAAGATCGCGCAACCGCTCTGCGTAAAGATCAAAGCCCCCAAGACCAGGGCCGCAAAATACCTTTTTTTTGAAATCAAGTTGGCTTTCTGTTTCTATAAGATTTTTTTAATCAGAAATTTTTAGAAAGAGCGACGAAATAAGGGCATCCTTGTCAGATGTGAGGCGCAGCCCATAGGATTCGAAGGATTTCAGCCCATCCAAAACAGGGTAAACCAGTTCATTGAGAAAAGATTCGCGCAAAGCAGGATCGGGGACGTTTTCCTCGGTCTGGGCAACAATATTTTCCAATTCCTCTTTACGTTCGTATTCACCGGCAATTTCCTTCTCTTTAGCCTCGATCTGAACTTTTAGCTCGTTGATTTCCGCTTTTTGGGCGCTGACATCCTCGCCTTTCACGTCCAAATCCCAGATTTCATCTTCCCGCTGAACAATCTGGCCCCTCATTTGCTCCAATTCGCCTATTTTAACAGCAATGCTCGCTTCAACTTCTTCCAAAGGTTTTTGAACTCCCGATTCAAAAGCCTGCGCCTTTTGATCCCGCCCCGCCACCCATTGGCTCGACCATTGGATAACCCCTTTGATCTTATCGGCAATTTGCCCGATCTTCACAAACTGAACACTTTTGTTTTTATCTGTCAGCCCAAAATTCACCTCGTTAAAACCGGGATCGGCCTTCAACGAGCTGGATGCCCCCATGGAAACATCAATGGAGTTTTTGATCAGTTGACGACTGGTCGCCACCAATAGATAATCTCCCAAAAAACAATATCCCGGCTGCAAAGCCTCTCCCAAAGGCAAAGCGAGATACTTAAGAGCAATCCCCTTGTAGGTCTCTTCCTGAATGATAGCAATGGGCTGTTCCTGCAATTTAGCAAGCAACTGCTGCGCCTTAGACTTATCTCTGACCCGGGCGAAAAGAAGCACTTTAGGAATCGGAAACAGCCCGCCCGTCTGAATATCCGAAATATACCCCCCCAATTCATCGCCAAAGGCCGGCAAAACATCCTGTTCTATGCTCAACCCGATTTTTGCCTCGAATTCGCCAAGCGCCGACTCCGGAGCGCCTTTTTGAAGCATTTCTCTCTTGCTTTCCTCCCAGTAATAGCTCAAATCAAGACAATTGCTCCATTGATAGCCCAAAACATCTTGCGGGACGAAATTGATCGTCTCGTTCACCTTGGCAGGGCACGTATAAAAATTCTCATACTTTGCATCCAACTCATCGGGATCAAAAAAGACATGACTGCTCACTTTGATGACCTGGGCAAGCTGGGATGACATCGTGATCGTCTTAAACCCGTCGACTCGTTTAAAAGCATCGTCCAAATCTTTCTGGATAACGTCCTTCTCGGGCCCCTGCGCACTTAAACCGGCAATATTCTGGATTTGTTTCTTGAGCAATGTCCAGAACGTTTCAAAATCAAGGAACCCGACAGTGCTGGAAGGGTCAAGGAACGAGGACCGGATCTTGGCAAATTGCGGATCTTTCGCTAAGGAATGAGAGCCTTGCTTATAAACATCGATGCTTTCGCGTATGGTCGCCTCGCTGATCCCAATGACCAGCAAGTCATCCAGGCGGACAAAAGCAAGCCTCATAGGATCGCCTGAGATAAAAATGGTGCGGAGGGTTTCCTCCTTATATTCAACTTGCCCTTGGGAAACTTTCGCCCCAAGCTGAGTCAAATATCGCGTGAAAAATTCCGCAAACTGGACATTGGGATCGACCCGCGTGACCAAAAACACGCCGGAAAGCAGCTCCGAAACCAATTGCGGGTTGAGGATCTTCATCTCTTGAACAAGCTCGCCCATATCCTGCTTTAAAGGATAAATCGCCACAGCAACTTCCCGTCCGAACAATTGCTTCATGACGGGGTTCGTTGAAATCTCGGACATTTTTGTGCGGATGAGCTGCAGGAACGCGCCTTGTTGGGGGGTGATAATATTTTGCCTGGTCAGAAGATCATAATCGGCATTGATGAGCGCCTGCCCCAGGGGCAGTGCCGAGATTTCCTTCATGTTTTTTTCGACATCGTTCAATTTTACGTAAACCAGAGGCTTCTGCGGCAAGACGCTTTCGATCGCCAATCCCTTGGTCCGTGTTTTTAAAAGAATCCCGACGGCAACAATCCCGATCGCCACGCAAAGAGCGATAACAATGATTTTTTTCACAAACGCCTCCTATTTAAAACGCATCTCTCGTTGATCTTAATCAAGGCCAAAGAACGTCCGGGCATTCCGATTGAAAACTTCGGCGGCACGGGCCTCGTCAATATTTTTCAATTGGCAATAGGCCTTCAGGGTCCTGAAAACATCCTTGGGGCCCGCGTCAAAGCCATCGCAACCGTTTCGATCTTCCCCGGGTTCCCCAGTCCGAAAAAAAACCGGGCTATCCGTCTCGATCATAACCCGTTCGATCGGCGCATAACCGATCGCCTCGCGCGACGGCGGGCTGTAGGCCAAGCCCGGCGATGCGGAAATATAATAACCCGCATCAAGAATATCTTTCAACACATCCAACGGGCCGCTGTACCAATGGAACTCGGCCTTTGCGATCCCCATCCCTTTGACCGTATCGAAGCATTCGCGCCATGTGCCGCGGGTATGGATCACCGCCGGAAGATCAACAGCTTTCGCCAAATCAAGGAAAGCGCGGAATATTCTGCGCTGAAGATCTTTTTTCTCCTGGTCTTTCCGAACCCATTTATACCAAAAATCGAGGCCGATCTCCCCGATCGCCGACAATTCGTTTTTGTGTTCGCGAACCAAGTCAAGACAGGCGTCCAGATCTCCCGGATCGGCGTCAGAAGGATGCATGCCCATCGCCAGACAGATCCTGGGCGTCTTTTTATTCCTTTTTATTTCCAGATTCTTGCGGCACGACGCAAGATTGACGCTGACCGTAACGATCCCCTCAACTCCCGCCTGAACAGCGCCCTCCAAAGCTTGATCAAGCTGTTCCAGATGATCTAAATGCGCATGGGTATCAATCAGCGTCATAGATTTTTATCCCGAAACATCTCACGGCCTGAGACTATCCAAAACGAACGTGACCGGCCCGTCATTAACAAGCTCGACGTCCATCATGGCCTGGAACTTTCCGGTCTCAACCTTTTTATTCTGCGCGCGCAACACGGAAACAAAATAATCGTAAAGCTCCTGCCCTTTGGCCGGATCAGCGGCCTGATCAAAGGAAGGGCGCCGGCCTTTGCGGCAATCGCCGTAAAGCGTAAATTGCGAGACGACCAGCATTTCCGCTCCGGCCTCAACGGCGGAGATATTCATTTTTCCGTTCTGATCCTCAAACATCCGCAGCTGCGTAACCTTTTGGGCCAGATAATCGGCATCTTCCTTTGTGTCGTCTTTACTGACGCCAATAAAGATCAAAGCGCCCCGGCTGATTTTTCCGACGCTTCGACCGTCAACACAAACCTCCGCCTGGCTAACTCGCTGAACCACAACTTTCATAAGCGGCTTTTCATTGCTGGTTTTATCCTGAACTGAATTTTTTTATTATAACGGCTTATGGTGCCCGAATCAACACCCGAGGCGAAGAAATCGCCCTCCCTTTTTCGATCCCGCCTCTGACGCCTGATCCTATCCGGAGAGATATTTGGACGATTTAATATTCTTGCCCAGATGGTAAATCAAAAAATTGTTCAGGATATATTTGAGCTCTTTTCTGACCGTACGGGTCAAACCCAACCGCAGGCTGTTCGCCCAGTCACTCTGCTCAATGTGTAGAATGGAAGCGATCGTGCCCCTGGAGATCATGGCGAAATCGGTCTCATTCGTCGGGCAAGACAGGCAGATCAGCCCTCCGGACCTCATGCTAAACCTGGCGTTTTCTTCGACTTTTTTCCCGCATTTCACGCAGGCATCAATATGCGGGCGGAACCCGGACAATAACAAGATCTTGACCTGGAACGTATGGACAAGCCGGTCAATGTCATCGATCGTTTCCAGGCTCCCCAAATAATCCGTCATCAGATGATAGACGCGCTTATTGGGATGTTCCGCCGGCATGACAATGTCCACCAGCTCCAGCATGTAATTAGCCGCCACATTGCGTTTATAATCCCGGCGTATGGAAAAATAAAACTGCTTAAGGTCGCACTGGCTGATCAGATGAAGATCAGAACGCGTATATTGGTAATAAACGATATGATTAACGGAGAATCGGTCAATATTGCTCCCGAATTTCCTTGGGTCCTTGCGAATCCCCTTAAGGACCCCTTTCATCTTTCCGTAATCTTTGGTGAAGAAATTCGCGATCTGGCTTGTCTCGCGGAAATCAAAAGTTTTGAGGACAATCCCTTCGGTTGAACAGATCATTTTGCGGTGATCTTCTCGGTTGTGGCGCCCAGATAATCCAGAAGCGCCTGTTCCTTTTTGCGCATTTGGACAATATCCTTCGGTCGGTGATCGTCAAAGCCCAGCAGATGAAGGATCCCGTGGACCATATACAACGCGAGCTCTCGTGAAAGCGTCGTTTTAAATATGCGGGAATTCTTCAAGGCCTCATCGGTGGAAATAATGATATCACCGGCAATCCCATCGGCTTTTCGTTTTGGATTATGCCGGCAGGATCCCGGGTCCCTGGCATCGAAGGCCAGGACATCGGTGCTGTGGCTGCGCCGCAAAAATTTCTTGTTGAATGCTTGGATCCGTTGGCGCGTCACAAAAACAATGGAAAGGGCTGCTTGGCTGACTCCTTCATGACGAAGGACCGCTCTTGCGATTTTGAGGGTCTGGAGAGAATTGAGCGCTACCCTTTTCTGTAGGTTTTCGACTGATATTTCCATCTTTCTTTTCCGGATATTTGATGCGTGCGTGGTACATTGCGCTCAAAATGCGTATGAACGTCGAAGATATCCTGTCGATTTCTTTAAGCGTGAGATTGCATTCGTCCAATTGACCGTCAATAAATTTATTGTTAACGATCTTCTTGACCGTTTCCTCGATCTTGATGGGCGTCGGGTCATCCAGAGAGCGCATCGCCCCTTCGACGGAATCGGCAAGCAGGATGATCGCGGCTTCCCGCGTCTGCGGCTTGGGGCCGGGATATCGGAAGTTTTCCTCGCTGATCGATTCGCCTTCTTCCGCCCCTTCGAGAGCTTTTTGATAGAAATAGTAAATCAGGCTCGTCCCGTGATGCTGAGGGATAAAATCGATAATGATCGGATGCAATTTGTTTTTCCTGGCCAGTTCGATGCCTTCCTTGACATGATTGAGGATCACCAGCCGGCTCATCGAAGGCTCGATGTAGTCATGCTTGTTATCCATGAGCATCTGGTTTTCCGTAAAGTACTCGGATTTGGCGAGCTTGCCGATATCGTGATAGTACGCCCCGGCCCTGGTCAGCAAAGCGTTTGCTCCGATGGCGTCCGCCGCGGACTCCGAAAGCTGGCTGACCGTCAGGCTGTGCTGCCACGTCCCCGGAGCTTCCAGCGCCATGCGCTTAAGAATCGGGCGATTGCTGTCAGCGATCTCCAATAAGCTGAAATTCGTCAAGACGTGGAAAAGCTGCTCGAAAATCTTTAGCGTGGCGATGACAAGAAGGGCGGAAATAAATCCATTCGCGGCCAACGGATAGAGATAATTGCGGTTGAATTCCTGGTCCATGAACAGCGAAAGGTTCGGATTCAAAAGGCCCAGACAAATGATATGGATAACGCTGACAAAAAGTCCGGCGCTCATCAGCTGGTCGCGCGCCCGCGCCCCATGGACCATGTAGGCGCCAACGAGGCTCCCCAAGAAAAACGTGATCATCATGCCGAAATCGCCGTGAAGAAAAATGCTCACGAGCACGCTGCTGGCCAATCCCATCAGAAAAGACAGGTTCAAATCGTTGAAAAGAAGCATGGTGAGCATGGCGATACTGGCAACAGGAACGTAGAAATCCGACCACGCCGTGTATTGCGAAATGATGTGCGCCGTAAAAAGGATCAGGGTCAGCAAAAGCCCCAAATTCAGGAGGCTTTTATAGGTTCCCTGCTGGCAATTTTTAAGATGGATGGCAAGAAAAAGAATGAAGAACGGAATAACGAGGGAATAATTGATAAAAGCGCAGAATGCCGTCAATACAATCAGGAAAATGGCCCCAAAAATAACGCTCCAAATGTTTTTCCGAACACTTTCGCTAAGCCTTGCTATCATCCGCGTACGCCTTTATGATCTGATGAACAAGCTCATGGCGAACAACGTCTTCGCCGGTTAAATGAACGAAACAGATGCCCTCTATATTCTTTAAAATCCTCTCGGCATCGGAAAGACCGTTTGTCGTCCCTTTGGGAAGATCGCTTTGAGTGATATCTCCGGTAATAACCGTTTTCGAATCGAATCCCAAGCGCGTTAAGAACATTTTCATCTGGAAGGAAGTGCTGTTCTGCGCCTCATCAAGGACAACAAACGCATCGTTGAGCGTGCGCCCCCGCATAAACGCCAACGGGGCGACCTCGATAATCCCTTGCTCGGTCAGCTCTTCCACCTTGTCCGCTTCCATCATATCGTAAAGAGCGTCATACAGAGGCCGTAAATACGGCAAGACTTTCTCGACCATATCCCCGGGGAGAAAGCCAAGGCTCTCGCCGGCCTCGATCGCCGGCCGCGTCAAAATGATCCGCCGAACGAGTCCTTTCTTGAGCGCATTGACCGCCATGGCCATCGCCAGATAAGTCTTGCCGGTTCCCGCCGGGCCAATGCCGAAAACAATATCGTGCTTTTTGATCGCGTCGACATAATTGATCTGCCCTTTTGTTTTGGGCGTGACCAAGGCTCCCCGGACGGAAACATCGATCTTCTCTTTAGCTAGCTTCTTAAAATCCAAACCTTCGTCGGGTTTGGCCAACTTCAGGGCATAGCTGATATCGCGCGTTTTGACCTCGGACCCGCTGTCGATGATCCCCTTTAGATAATCAAAGAGCTCACAGGCTTTATCGACCTGCAGCCGGTCCCCCGAGACCTTGAGACCCAGATCGTGCTGGACGATCCTGACGTCCAATTCTTTCTCGATCAGCTTCAAATTCTGATCATATTTGCCTACAATGGTCTGCAAATCCTTGTTATTCGAAAAATGTATTGTTCGGTCCACTCAGATTCCTTGGCTATGGAAAGATTTCCCTTATAGATTCGGGATCTTGATGACGGTTCCCGGCTTGATCCGATCGGGATCGGGAATGACGTCCTTGTTGTACTCATAGATCTTCGACCATTTGCTGTAAGAATCATAGAATTTCTTGGAGATCTTTTGGAGCGTATCGTCTTTCTGAATCGTATATTCTTTTACCGCTGATGACGAGGTCGCAACAGGCGCTTTAAGAACATTTTTTGTTTCTACGGCAGCACCGTCATCATCATAATCTTCCAAGTCTAAGGTATCCAATTCGTCTTCTGATTGATACTCCAAATCTTCGCCAAGAGTTTGCGTTTCATCCGACACGTCATTGGCGTTTTCTACAACGACTGTTTCCGCTTCCTGCTCTCCCTTGGAAACCTCCACCACATAAATCTTCCGGGTCTTCCTAATATCTGCACGATCCTCAGGCTGGGGCGTACCCATAATGTAACCCGCATTTCCTTCGTTCATATCCTGGTCAAGGCGGTCTTTGACTTCAATATACCGGCGCACTTCAACATTCTCTGTGGCCGCACACCCATAGAGAAACAGCGCCCCTAAAACAATCGCGATTCCTTTAAATAAGTTCTTAGACATTTTTGTCTCCTTTATTAACCGTCATTATTCCTAATTCTTGCAATTGTTTTTGATCAACGTGCGAAGGGGCCCCTGTCATCAAACAGGTCCCTTTTTGCGTTTTCGGAAAAGCAATCGTATCCCTGATGGAATCCAGCCCGACCAGAATGGCCACCAAGCGGTCGATACCGTACGCAACCCCCGCGTGAGGCGGCGCGCCATACTGAAAGGCCTTCAGCAGAAAGCCGAAACGCTCTTCAGCCTCTCTTTCATCGAGACCTATTATACCAAATATTTTCTTTTGTATATCTTTTTTATGGATACGAATAGACCCGCTGCCGATCTCATTGCCGTTGAGAACAAGATCGTAGCAATTCGCCCGGACCTTGGCATATTCCCCCTTTTCCAGATAGGCCCAATCCTCTTCTTTGGCCGAAGTGAAGGGATGATGCTCGCTCTCCCATCGTTTTTCCTCTTCATTATACTTGAACAAAGGAAAATCAATAATCCAAACAAACGCAAAATCTTGCCCCGGCTGCCTGATGTCAGGTTTGTCCGAATTATATTTTTGCTTGGCCTGCGCATGGGTCATGCGCGGGAACGGAATCGGCAGATCGATCCCTTTAATCTCCTTAAAAATCTCCTTGAACAATTTCTCCGTAACGGCAAAAACATCTTCTTCCGTCACAAACGACATCTCCATATCAAGCTGGGTAAACTCCAGTTGGCGGTCCGCCCGCAAGTCCTCATCGCGAAAACATTTGACGATCTGATAGTACCGGTCCATGCCGGAAACCATGAGGATCTGCTTGAACAACTGCGGCGATTGGGGCAAAGCATAAAAATGGCTTTGGGCAAGGCGGGAAGGAACAAGAAAATCGCGGGCCCCCTCCGGCGTCGATTTCGTCAAGACGGGCGTTTCCACATCAATAAATTTTTCCTGGTCTAAAACCCTCCGGACAACAGAACACAACTTATGCCTCGCCTCGAGGGCATTGCGAAGCTTTTGCCGGCGGAGGTCCAAATACCGATAGGTCAAACGCAGATCCTCGGCAACCTCAATGTTATCGTCGATTTCAAACACAGGGACTTCGCTCGTATTGAGAATTTCTAACTGCTCGGCGCAAACCTCGATTTCGCCCGTGGGAACATCCTTGTTGACCATTTTTTCGGGGCGGATGACGACTTTGCCGGTCACTTTCACGACAAACTCCGGCCCAAGTTTCTGCGCCCTATCATGGGCCTCTTTACTTACGGAGGGAATAAAAACAACTTGCGTGAACCCGTAGCGGTCGCGGACATCGATAAAGATCAATTTCCCGTGGTCCCGGCGGGCATTGACCCATCCGCACAATGTGACAAGCTGATCCCCATGCGTCTTTCTCAATTCTCCACAGGTGTGTGTCCGTAGCATTTCTACTGTTGCCTTTCTCTGAGTTTATCGACAAGAACCGCATAGTCGTTATTTTTGATGGTCACTTCTTCCTGATGGCCCGTTTCCATATCTTTCAGCGACACAAATTCTTTTTCCAACTCCGATTCCCCCATGATGATCACGGAACGCGCGCCGACCTTATCGGCCAAGCGCATTTGGCTTTTCATCGATGAAACCCGATAGCTCATATCGCTGGCAATATCCATGTCGCGCAAAATGCTCAGGATTTGGAACGCCTTTTTGAACGATTTTTCATCGAGAGCAATAATGAAAGCGTCCGGAGGAATAACGCGCAGTTCCCGAGACTCTCCCATGGCCAGAATTGTCCGCTCGATCCCCAAAGCAAAACCGATCGCCGGGATTTCCGGGCCTCCCAGCTGGCTGACTAAATGATTGTACCGGCCGCCCGCGCTGACCGCATCCTGACTGCCCAAGGATGAACCTGTTATTTCGAAAACCGTGTGTGTGTAATAATCCAATCCCCTGACCAGATCATGGCAGACATCATATTTTATTTTCAGCCCCTCCAGCGCTTCTTTGACCGTAGCAAAATGCGCCCGGCTTTCGTCTGAAAGATAGGAATCATTGATCTGAAGGCCATGAACGATTTCCGCGCAAGCCTTATTCTTGCAATCCAGAATACGGAAAACATTATGCTTAAACCGTTGCTGGCAATCGGGGCACAGATCCGACATTTTGGGGCTGAGAAGCTTGCGAAGCGTCTTCGAAAGGTTTTCTTTGTCTTCAATGGACCCGAGCGTATTGATCTTCAGCCGGAAATCTTGGACCCCAAACGCATGAAGCAAGGCGATGTTAACCGCGATGATCTCGGCATCCAGATAAGGATGAACCGCTTCAGGCCCGATAATTTCCGCCCCGATCTGATGGAACTGGCGCAATCTCCCCTTTTGGGGGCGCTCCCCGCGGAACATGGGTCCCATATAAAAAAACTTCGAAATGGCTTCTTTGCGATCCAGGCCGTTTTCAATATAAGCACGAACTACGGAGGCTGTGCCTTCCGGACGAAGCGATAATTCGCTCCCATGGATATCTGCGGCGTCGCTTTTAGTTTGGGATTGGAGATTCAGCATCTGTTTCTGAACGACATCGCTTGTTTTCCCCATAGATCGGGCAAACAGCTCCGTTTCCTCAAAAACAGGAGTTTGAATCTCGTGATAGTTGTAGTCTCTGAAGATCTGGCGGGCCGTATCCTGGATATCCTGCCATAAAGACATTTCTGCGGGAAGGATATCGGCAGCACCTCTGGGAACTGAGAATTTTTTTGACATAACGATGCGGAATGGCGCTAATCTTGCCTCTTATTGAAGAGAGAGTGAAAAGAAATCCTGAATTGTTATAATCGGTTATTAAAGTTACGGTTATGAAACAAATGCAAAAAAGAGTAAAGCAGGAACAAAGCAATGCTCTTTTCCCGTATCAAAGAATTACTTGATCGTATGTTTCATTTCTAAACCGGGCTTGAAAACAACGACCTTGCGAGGAGGAACTGGCACGCTTTCCCCTGTTCGCGGATTGCGTCCAAAACGCGCCCTGCGTTCCTTGATCTTGAATACGCCGAAATTGCGCAATTCAACTTTTTCTGAACGGAGTAGGCTTTCAATAATAACATCAAAAGTGCTTTGGACAACTTTTTTCACATCAACCTGCTTGATCCCAGTCATATCCGTGATTTTTAAAACAATGTCTTTTTTAGTCATTCCATCACCTCCTGATTGCAAGTATAGTAACAGCAAGCTCTTACAGTGTCAAGAATAATTTGTTGGGCCAGAATAAGTTATGTCTTCTGTGCCCTATGGAACAAAGGAAAGAATATTATTTTTATAAAGTGAATGAAAACTTTTCCCGGCCGACCAGTTCCTTGATTTCATTCATAAGCCGCTCATTCGGAGAGACATAAAAATCCTGGCCGACAAGAATTTCAACGCTTTTATGAGATTTTGTATTCAAGCGCAGATATACGGGTATTTTCCCGGGGAAATTTGATAATTTTCTTTTTAAATCCCTAAGCCCATCCTCCCCAACGCCATATAGATCCACATTAATCGCCTTGATCGCGCCGTAAACATCATGGATTCGCTTCATATCCTCAGCAATGATCTTCGGAGCGTCGTCCCTTAAGCTGACTTTACCGCTTAAAAAGATAACTTCGCCGTCCTTGATATAATCCGCCAACTTGGCGTAAGCCGAAGGAAAAACAACCACTTCGACTTCCCCTTCGATATCTTCCACACGCAATATGGCCATGCGCTCATTGGTTTTACGCGTATTGGTCAGTTTAACATGCTCAATAACACCCACCAAACGAACATCTTCCCCATCAACAGCATGTTTCAAATTCTTGGTGGAAATATCCGTGAACTCTTTAATCTCGGTTTGGTAATGGGCCAACGGATGCCCGCTCACATAGAAGCCCAGGATCTCTTTTTCAAAAGTCAGGATCTGTGTCTTATGCCATTCTTTGATGTCGGGATAGATTTCCGTTTCTTTATCGAACCCCCCGCTATCCCCTGCGAGATCGAAAAAGGAAACTTGGCCGACCGCCTTTTCTTTCTGCTTTTTTGCGCCGCGCTCGAGAGCGTTCTGAAGAACGCCCATCATTTTAGACCGGAATACGCCAAAACAATCCATGGCCCCGCATTTGATCAGGCTCTCCAGGACCTTTCGATTTACGAGCCGCAAATCCACCCGTTCACAAAACCTGAAGATCGACTGGTAGGGATCGCGGCCCCTGTTCTCGACAATGGAATCAATGGCCGTCGATCCGACATTTTTAATAGCCAACAAGCCAAACCGGATCGTATGATCATTCACGACGTCAAATTCCTTTAAGCTCTCGTTGATGTCCGGCGGCAGGACCTCGATCCCCATGGCCTCGGATTCCTTGACGTATTCCACGATCTTATCGGTGTTATTTTTTTCGCAATTCAAGAGCGTGCACATGAATTCGACCGGATAGTTCGCCTTCAGATAAGCGGTCTGATACGTAATTAAGGCGTATGCCGCCGAATGGCTGCGGTTAAAACCGTACCCGGAAAAATAATCGATCAAGTCAAAAAGCTTGTTGGCCTTGGCTTCGCTGATCTGGCTGGTCTTTTGGCAGCCCTCGACGAAATCCTTGCGCATCTTGTCCATGACCGCCGGGATCTTTTTGCTCATCGCGCGCCGGAGATGATCGGCCTGGGTCATGGAAAAGCCTGCCAGCGCGACCGGAATTTTCATGACCTGCTCCTGATAGACTATGATGCCATACGTTTCTTTGAGAATCGGCTCCAGTTTCGGATGATCATACTGGAACTTCACTTCTCCGCGTTTGCGTTTAATGAAATCATCCAACATGCCGCTGCCCATCGGCCCCGGGCGGTAAAGCGCCAGGATGGAAATGAGGTCCTCAAACTCCGAGGGCTGGATTTTCTTCAACAGCTCGCGCATCCCCGCGCTTTCTAACTGGAAGACGCCGAAACTGTTGGCGCGGCTCAGATTTTCATAGGTCTTCTTGTCGTCGAGCGAAATCGCGCTCATGTCCAGATCGATGCCATGGATCTTCTTGACCAATTTCACCGTTTCGCTGATCACCGTGAGCGTGCGCAGCCCCAAGAAATCCATCTTGAGCAGGCCGATCTTGGCGATCGCGTTCATCGTGAACCCCGTCGTGATCTGATCATCGCTGGTCTTGAACAAGGGAACGTATTCGTTGAGCGGCTTGTCGGCGATCACAACGCCGGCCGCATGCGTCGACGCATGGCGGCTCAAGCCCTCCAGAACCCTCGCCGTCTCGATGATATCCCTGGCCGCTTTGTCTTCCTGGCACAAAGCTTTCAGTTGCGGCTCCTTGACCAGCGCCTCATCGATCGTGATGCCCAGATCCATCGGGACCAGCTTCGCGATCCTGTCAACATCCCCGTAGGAAACCCCCATTACGCGCCCGACGTCGCGGATGGCCGCCTTGGCCTGCATCGTCCCGAAGGTGATGATCTGCGCGACATTTTCCTTGCCGTATTTTTGCGTGACATAATCGATAACCTCCCCGCGGCGCTCGTAGCAAAAATCGATATCGATATCCGGCATCCCCGCCCGGTCAGGATTCAAGAACCGCTCAAACAACAAACCGTATTTCAGGGGATCCAAATCGGTGATCCCCAAAAGATAGCTCACCAAACTTCCGGCCGCAGACCCGCGGCCCGGGCCGACGGGAATATTCTTCTGCTTGGCGAACTTGATGAAATCCCCCACGATCAGAAAATAGCTGACAAACCCCATCGCCTCGATCGTCTTGATCTCATGATCGAGCCGCTTCATGATCTCCGGGGTAACCGTGTCATAGCGCCGCTTCAATCCTTCCGCGCAAAGGTCCCGCAGGAATTCTTCTTTGGTCTTCTCTCCCGGGGGGTCGAATTTGGGGAGATGGAACGTGTTGAAATCCATTTCCAGATTGCATTTCTCGGCGATCTCTACGGTATTGGTCACGGCCTCCGGCGCCCAGCTGAACTCATGCTTCATGGCGATCGGGCTTTTAAAATAAAATTGGTCGTTATGCAGCCGCATCCGGCGGGGATCATCCAGCGTGGTTTGCGTCTGGATGCACAAAAGAGCATCGTGCGCGGCTGACTGCGATTGCTCCAGATAATGGACATCATTGGTCGCCACCAGAGGAAGTTCCAGCTCCTTGGCGATTTTCAACAATCCATTATTGACCGCTTTCTGCTTGTCGATCCCCTGGTCCATCAGCTCAAGATAGAAATTCCCTTTGCCGAAAATATGCGATAGCTCGTCAGCCGCTTTCAGCGCGGCATTATAATTGCCTTCCAGCAGATGCTGGGCAACCTCGCCGCGCAGGCAGGCCGATGTTGCCAACAATCCACCCGCGTGAGCCGAAAGAATTTCTTTATCCATCCGAGGATAATAATAGAAGCCCTCGAGATAAGAAGCCGAGACGAGCTTCAACAGATTCTGATAACCTTCCTGATTGCGGACGAACAGGACCAAGTGGGATATTGCGCCTTTGGAGCGGGAAACTTTTTCGTGGCGGCTGCCGGAAGTCATCACATAAGCCTCACATCCGATGATCGGCTTAATGCCCATGGTTTTGGCGGCCTGATAGAATTCAATGGCGCCGAAAATGTTGCCGTGATCGGTCATGCCAACCCCGACCATGTTGTATTCAACGGCTTTCTTGATTAGTTCTTTGATGCGGCAGGCCCCATCGAGAAGACTATACTGCGTGTGGACATGAAGATGGACAAAATCAGAGTAATCCATTATTTGCAAGCTCGTCGCTGGTGCTCATCGCCGGCCCTGGCCGGCAACATACAGCAGATCTATTCCCACTCAATCGTTGCGGGCGGTTTGGAGCTGATATCGTAGACAACGCGGTTGACGCCGCGAACCTCGTTGATGATACGGTTCGCGATCTTGCCGAGCAGTTCCGGCGCGAGAGGCACCCAATCGGCCGTCATTCCGTCGATACTGTTCACGCACCGGATAGCGATAACATTTTCATATGTGCGCTGATCGCCCATCACACCGACGGTTTTAACGGGAAGCAATACGGCGAACGACTGCCAGATCTCATGATAAAGGCCGGCTTTCTTGATCTCGTCAAGGACCCTTTCATCGGCCTCGCGTAAGATATCCAGCCGCTCTTTGGTCACTTCCCCGATAACGCGGATGGCCAATCCGGGCCCCGGAAAAGGCTGACGCTTGAGGATCGCTTCGGGAAGATCAAGGCGTTTGCCGATCGCCCGGACCTCATCTTTAAAAAGCTCCCGGAAAGGCTCGATAAGATTTAGCTTCAAGCTTTTGGGCAACCCTCCCACGTTATGGTGGCTTTTAATGCTATCGGACGGCCCGCCTATCGGCGAGAACGATTCGATCACATCGGGATAAAGGGTCCCTTGCGCAAGAAAATCAACATTCTTGATCTTCTTCGCCTTGGCGACAAATACCTTGATGAATTCATCGCCGATAATTTTGCGCTTTCCTTCGGGATCCTCAACCCCCTTAAGCCTACTTAAAAATCCCTTTTCCGCGTTCAGGCAGACCATATTGATTTTAAAATTGCTTTTAAATGTTTTCTGGACCGACAAGGCTTCGTTCTTGCGCAGCAATCCGTTGTCCACAAAAATGCAGTGGAGCCTGTTCCCGATCGCTTTATGCAGAAGCACGGCCGCAACCGAAGAATCGACGCCGCCGCTTAACCCAAGAATGACTTTTTTATTGCCGACCCGCTCTTTGATCTGCGTTACCGTGGAGGCAATAAACTTATCCATGGTCCAGCGCGGCAGGCATCCGCATATTTGGAACATGAAATTGGTCAGGATCTGCGTTCCCCGCTGCGTATGCACCACTTCCGGATGGAATTGGACCCCATAAATCTTTTTCTGACGGTTGGCGAATGAAGCAATGGCCGCATTGAGGGTGTGCGCAAGCTTGATAAAGCCCGGCGGAAGGGTCTTGATCTCATCGCTATGGCTCATCCAGCACGTGATGTTCGATGGGATATTGCTGAACAGATCTTTATTATTATCGATGAACAGCTCGGCTCTTCATCGATAATAATAAAGATCTG
>JAKQAH010000071.1 GCA_029568545.1 Candidatus Omnitrophota bacterium | reverse complement strand
TCCGACAATGCCGATGACCTTTCCGTCCGAATCATGGTCCGGCGCTCCCGTCAGCGTGACATATCGAGGAAGTTTTTTTGAGTTGAGCAAGGTAAAGTTCTTGTCCCGAATGCGGTTCTTCCGCAGAAGAATATCATCGCAGGCGGCAAAAAAGGCGGGTCGATCCTCTTCCACCAGAAAATCGGACAATCGCCCGCCTATCAAATCGTCCGGCTGATATCCCAGAATTTCTTCCCAGGCGGGGTTCGCGTATTTGATGAAGCCTTTTTGGTCGAGCTGATAGATCATGTCCGGGGAGTTGTCGCTGAGGTTGCGAAATCGTTCTTCGCTTTCCTGAAGCTTTTTGTGCGACACCGCGGTGTTCAGACAGATGCCGATCTGCTGGGCCACCCCCATCAGAAGACTCAAGTCGCTTTGCGTCGTCGGCGTTTTGACCTGGGTGTTGTCCACGGCCAGAATGCCTTCGGATTCTCCTTTGTAAAGAATGGGAACACAGATGAAAGACCGGACCCCCAGATCCTTCACCACGCGAAGGCTTCTATCCGACAGATCGCCTTCATACTCGGCGACATTATCGACAAAAAAGGGTTTGTGATTCGCGAAGGCCTGATAGAAAAAGCCTTTAGAAGATTTATTGGTTAGATTGAATTGCAGATTCGTCAAGAGCGCTTCTTCGTATGGCGTGTATCCATGCCCTGCGGCGTATAAGAGTTTCGTTCGTTCGGGGTTGGCCAGCATCACAATGCTGCGGCTGAAGCGCATTCTTTTGTGAAGGGTTTCCGTGATGAAACTCAACAGTTCCTGCGGGTCGAGAATGCTGGAAGCGGCTTCTCCGATCTCCCGGATCATCTGGGATTCGTTGTAACGAAGGTTGATTTGATTGACGACCTCATCGGATGTCTTGCCCTGTTCGCTGAGAATTAAGGAAAGTTCCCGATCATGCGCAAACGCGCCGTACATTAACGGCAGGGTGGAAGCCAGCAATGAAGAGAGGATCGCGATCAGCCAGATTTCCAGCCGAAGCGCGTAAAGCAGGGGAAACATGGCCAGCAACGTTGCCGCCAGCATGTAAAAACCGATCCGCTTCCAGATCAGCGATGACGGCGCGGCCAGCGAGATGAGATAACGGCAGTGGGGATCGCCGCGATGAATACACTCGGGGTGGTCAATGACCGCAAAGCGATTATTGTATAATTGTGAGATGGCCTCAAACATGCCCAAGCGGTTATCGCATTGGAATTTCTCCTCTTTGATGTTTTCGCGCGGGGTGGCGATGATCTCAATTTTGTTGCTGGCCAGCGCTTTGCTGCGCAGCGTGATGTGCCGGCTTAAAGAGGCGGAAATTTTTTCAACCGCCCAGTAAGCCATCGGCAGGGTGAGAATTCCCGCAACGAGCTGTCGGAACATGCCTGCAACGGGAGTTTGGGGAGACGCCGTAAAGCGGCCGGCCTCGCGCGCGATTTGTTCATTTCCCGTCGCCTTCTGAAGGTACTCGTGAAATCGGTTGACCTGCGTTTGCGTGAGCCAGTGTCCGCGGTCGGTTAATTCGTAGCTGTTGATATTGGCAAATTGCAGCGCATCGGAAACGTTGACATCGGGATATCTGGCTTCAAGATAATCAATATACGTTTTGATGATGGCGCTGTTGTACAGCGGTTGATTTTCCATCAGCCGACCTTATACTTAATGCGAAATTTATTCAACATATACTCTGTATAAGCTTCAGCGGAGGAACCGGCCAAAATCCAGAGGCGATACTTTTTAGAGATGTCCACGTTCTGGGTCGCCGGATAATCATCCGGATAGATCAGCAAGGGGATTTCTTTGTCGGCATAAAAGGAGCCCAGCATATTGACAACCGATTCAAAAATCGTCCAGGGCAGTCGATCCGGCTGCAGAATGATGGCTTTGATCCCGTTGAGAAGGTCGGAAAGGTTCAGGCCGATGTCCGATTCTTCCACAATGAAGAAAGCCCTCGGCAGGTCTTCTTCGCAAAGGCACAGCGTCTGACAGTTTCTTTTAAAGCCGGCGGCGGCGAATTCTTCTTTGATGGAGGAAATGGGCTTTTCGAGCTTCAGGGCGTCAAGCAGCAGCCCGCCGGAGCGATCCTCGTAGAATCGTTCAAGCGCCCGGAAATCGTCGATCCCGCTCGGTCTGAGCGACCAGCCTTGGGGGAGCTTCACCGGGGCGGATGTTTTCTTTAAGTACAGGTAGGCAAACAAGTCCAGCGAGCAGCCTTTAGGATTCTTGATGAAATTGGCAAAGCCGCCGAAAATGCGCTCCACGATTTTATTTTCCGGACGATAATAAGTCATCACCGTTTCAAAACCGCGCGATTGCATACGGTAATAACCGGTCAGAAAGTGGACGATCTGACGGAGGATCAGCAGGCCGGGAACCCTTGCGTCAAGCGGCTTGGCCGAGAAATGGTGGATAATCCAGGACGTTTCATAGGCGTGAATCATGGCGATATGCGCGTAGATCGTTCCGTTTTTATGATATGTAAAATGCCGGGCGATCCGGGGATGCCCCTTATAGAGCCGGTGATAGACGGCTTTGAAGGCGTCGCGATGCGTCGACAGATGGATGTACTTTTCTCCGTAGATGAAGTTCGTGTCGAAAAAGAATTTCCAAAGCTCGTCCATATCGACCGTGGTGGACACCCTGGCTCCGGAATCCAGATGCGTGCCGACCAGGTGGTTGAGGGTGGTG
>JAKQAH010000064.1 GCA_029568545.1 Candidatus Omnitrophota bacterium | reverse complement strand
GATGAGCAAATTTCCAATTTTCCGTTATGCAATAAAAGTTTTGACCTTTCGTATTGCGGACACGATTTGTGAGGTGATAAAAATATGTTCCGAACATTGATCGCGCGAATGCAGCAAAAGTACCGGACGGTCGCGTTTCCTGCCCGGGAGGAAGGGCTGCCTGTCAGATATAAAGGAAGGCCTAACGTGTTCGGGGAGAAATGTGCCGACGGATGTTGGGAATGCCGGAATGTTTGCCCGACCGGGGCCATCACTTTAAAGGAAGGGAAGCCTTCAGTGGATTTGGGCAAATGTCTCTTTTGCGGGGAATGCCAGAAGGCCTGCCCGCAAGAGGCTATTGTTTTTACGCGGGATTACCGGCTGTCCGTTTGCCGCCGCGAAGAATTGATCGTCCAGGATACGGTGGCGCTTCGCGTCAAAGCCCTGGATGAGAAAATAAAAAAGATCTTCGGCCGGTCTTTGAAATTGCGTCAGGTCAGCGCCGGCGGATGCAACGCGTGCGAAATGGACATCAATGTTCTCAACACGGTCGTTTTTGACTTGGGGCAGTTTGGGATCCAGTTCGTGGCTTCGCCCCGCCATGCGGACGGTATTTTAGTGACCGGTCCGGTCACGCAGAATATGAAATTGGCTTTGAAGAAAACATATGACGCGATCCCCTCGCCCAAGATCGTTATTGCCGTTGGCGCCTGCGCGATTTCCGGCGGCCCTTACATTGATCATCCTGAAGCCCATAATGGCGCGAACTCTACTGTGCCGATTGATCTTTACATCCCCGGTTGCCCGCCCCATCCGTTAACTATCCTTGATGGGCTTACCCGTCTTATAGGTCATTTCGAGAAATAAAGGAGGCTTATTAAAAAAATACTTGACAAAATTTATTTGGATTGTATACTCTACTAAGTCAGTAGAGATAGTAGGAGATATATGAAACTCACATACAAAGGCGACTACGCATTAAAAGCTGTTTTGGACTTGGCGTTGCATTATGGCCAAGATCCGGTCACAAGCCATGATCTCGCCAAGCGTATCGACGCTCCTGTAAAATTCTTCGAACAAGTCCTGACAGAGCTCAAAAAAGGCGGGATCATCGAAAGCCGCCGCGGCAAT
>JAKQAH010000060.1 GCA_029568545.1 Candidatus Omnitrophota bacterium | reverse complement strand
CATCGCCAGCCCCATCCAATTATGGAAGGACGGGTCCGTGATCTTGTACTGCGCGATCTTGCCGTGACGGTCGGTCATCGCCACATGGCAGATCTCCCCGCGCCAGCCCTCGGCCAACGATACAGCCATCGCTTCCGGCGTTATCGCATCCGTCGCCTTGAAAATCTGCCCGTCGGGAAAAGCCCTTAGCTGGTTCTGGATAAAATCCATGGACCGCTGGATCTCCATCCATCGGACATAAGCCCTGGCAAACACATCCCCCTCGGGGCTGGAAGAAACGGGAATTTGAGAAAACCGGAAAATCCCGGAAGGAAAATCAAAACGCACGTCACGGTCGATCCCGCAAGCCCGGGCCGCCACTCCGACCAATCCCAAGTTTTGCGCAATTTCTCTGGTGACAATGCCGGTCCCCTCAAGCCGTTCGAGCACAGACGGAGTATCCCACAACAAATTGACGGCTACCGTAACATCGCGCAGGGCCGCCTTTAATCGTTTCGACAATTCGGCCACCAAATCATCTTCCAGATCAAAGGCCGCTCCGCCGGGGCGCAAAAAGTTCCTGCCGAAACGGTTCCCGCAGATCAGCGCCGTCATGTTCAGGAAATCCCCCCGAATGCGGCCGCAATAAGACGCCGTCGGCAAATAGCCGATATCATTCGCCAAAGCCCCGAGGTCGCCGCTATGGTTTGCCAGCCGTTCTAATTCCAAGGCGATCCCTCGCAGCGCCTGAGCGCGGATCGGAGCATCGCAGCGCATTAAGGCTTCCATCGTTTCGCAATATGCCGTCGTGTGCCCGATGGAAGTATCTCCAGCCAAAGTTTCCATATAATGAATCGTGCGTTTATCCGGCCCCGCGCGCAGGGCCCGCTTCACCCCGCGGTGCTGATATCCCAGGGAAATCTCCAGATGAAAAACATGCTCTCCATAACATTGAAACCGGAAATGCCCGGGCTCAATGATACCGGCGTGCACCGGCCCAACAGCAACCTCATGAATCTCGTCGCCTTTCAGCTGAAAAAAATCTGTCACCGAAGGAAGCCTCTTTTCTTCGGAGAAAGGATCCAGGCCGTTTTTTCCCTGCCGATAGGGAGGATGAAACCGGATGGGCTTAAGCCACGGATGCCCTTCGGGAAGAACGCCCCATTGTTCCGCGATCTCGCGCTCGAACCAATGCGCCTGAGGGCACTCCGGCGTCAACGCGGGATACCTGTCTTTTACATCAACCGATAAAACGCCTATCCGCCCTTCCCGGTCATGAGCCAAAAGAATATAAAGGCGCACATTCTCTTCGGAGGGATTCCCGAAAAAGGAAATGATCCTTCCGCCGGCCTCGACAGCGCCCAGAACCGCTTGACGGAATTCTCCCGCGGGCAACACAGGGACCTTGCTCAACGGAATATTTTGGCCATTATAAACTGATAAAAATAACGGTGCCATAAGTTATCCTTTACGGAACATCCGTAATCATGCGCGCCGCCGCGCTTAACAGATCGCTCAATCCTCCGGGAATATACAAACCCAGGACCAAGACCAGCGCCAATAAGATCATCGTCGGAAGAACGGAAAAGCCCGGCTCCTTCCCCGCCGGATTCTTCAGATCCTCCGGCGCCGCCCCTTGCGCCATCGGAAGAAAGATCCGCGCGGCCCCGATAAAGATCGCGCACAGGACCGCCAGGAAAATAACCGCTAATCCCACGCGCCCCTGGTCCAACGCCGCCCGCAGAATCATAAACTTACTTAAAAAAACGCCGAACGGCGGAGTTCCCGTGATCGCAAAAAAACCCGCCATCCACAAAACGCCGGATCGGGGCAGAACCCTTAAAACGCCACGGACATCCTTGACCTCTTTCGTGCGGAAATGGCTGAGGATATTTCCGGCGATAAAAAACAATCCCGCTTTGGTCAAAGAATGGTTTACGGCATGAAACATCGCGCCGTAAACCGCCGCGCCGCTTAAACCCACCCCCAGCGACAAGATCCCCATATGCTCGATGCTGGAATACGCCAGCATCCGTTTGTAATCCGTCTGACCGAAAATAAAAATCGTCGCGAAAAATAATGACAAGATGCCGAACAGGATAAAAATATCCTGACAAAAATCCCCGATCCCGGCAGCGATACACGCCTGATAACCTCTTAAAACGCTGACAAACGCGCAATTCAACAGCGCGCCGGACAGCAAGGCCGAGACAACCGAAGGCGCTTCGCTGTGGGCATCCGGCAACCATGTATGCATCGGAGCCAATCCCATCTTGGTGCCATATCCGACGAATAAGAAAATGAACGCCGCTTTCAGCCACGGGATGTTGAGCAACGGGCCGTTTTTGATCAGATCCGCCAATAACAGCGATGATTGTTCCGGCCCCTGGGTCACGGCAAGAAAAAGGTTCCCCAAGAGCGCCAGCGCGATGCCGACGGAACAGATCAGCAGATATTTCCAGGTCGCCTCCAGCGAGCGATGATGCCGATGGAAATAGATCAAGGGCGCACTCACCAGCGTCGTGGCTTCCATCGCCACCCACAAGACGCCGAAATTCTGGCTCATGACAACCAGCGTCATCGCCGCCAGGAAAATCAGCAGGCAACCGGTAAAGACCGCCTCGGGCGCGTTGTTAAACAGAAACTGTTCGTCCCGGCCCTGCCGGTGATGCTTTTCTTTCGCCAAATACTGGACGCCGTAGATCGCGGCCGCAAAAAAAAGCACACTGATAATCCCTAAGAACAGCACACCGAGCGGATCCAGAACAAACCAGCCGTTCAAGGCCGTTGGCGGCGCAACGATCCAGCAGCAGGCTGTCATCGCCAGATGGCTCCCGGCCACAATCATGAGCATCGTCCGTCGGAGACGGTCCCAAGGAATGATGAACGATAAAAGCCCGGCCACCAGCGGGACGAAAAACAATCCGAACATCATGGCCGCACCTCCTCTTTCGGCGCCGTCCAGTCCCGCAGCTGCGACAGATGATGCGTATCGATATGGTCGAATTCCCGGCTGATGTGGAAGATCGCGATACCCATGACAAAAACCGCCACAAAGACATCCAACAGGATCGCCAGCTCCACCAAGACCGGCTGTTCCACCAGAAGCGCCATGCCGAACACATAGATCCCGTTCTCGATCACAAGATATCCAAGGACCTGGGTGAGCGCCTTTGTCCGGCTGATGATAATAAAAAACCCGATGAGGATCGTCGCGAAGGAAACGGGCACAACCAGCGCCGAGAAGACCGGGCGAGGCATCGGCAGCCGCGCCCCCAGCCACATCGAGATCAGGAATATAAAGACACAGAAGACCATTGAAACGGGATATCCGATGAACGGCTCCACTTCCCGTCGGACATTCGCCTCCCGCAGCGCGCGGAACAACAGCCAGGGAAAGATAAAACCCTTGAGCGCGACCGTGGCCAGAACGAACAATGATGTTTCGACGGTCACCGAAGACGCGTGGGCGACAAAAGGCAGAAAAGCGACGAGAATCCCCTGGAACGCGACGATCTTGATGCAGGCCGAGATCCGGCTGGTAGCAACCAGCCAAAGATTCATCAGAATAATGCCCATCAAAACAGAGTCGATCCCTGAAGACATAGAACTTACCTCATTCCAAAAATTAAAGCCAAAACCGAAAGTAATAACGCCACCAACAGCAGGTTCGGGACTTTCAGCAACCGGACGCGCGCCATCACCGATTCAACGGCCCCAACGATGATACCCAAAACGGTCATTCCCGCTAAAAAAACTACCGCATCCAGACCGGCATTCCCGGTCCGCAGCGGAACAACCAGCCCGATAAAAAGAGACCCCAGAAGCCAGAATTTCAGCGCCGACGCGTAGAGGATGATCCCCAGATCAACGCCGCCATGGTCCAGCACCATGACTTCGTGGATCATGGTCAGCTCCAGATGAGTATTGGGATCATCGACGGGAATACGCGCGTTCTCGGCAAGAAAGACGATCAGGATCGTCCCGGCTACGAGCGCTAAAACCGGCGCAGCAATCTGCCACGTCTCAAATGTCAGATCGGCATAAATGCCCGACAACGAAATTTGCCCGGTGCGCCGCGCCAGGACCGCCAGCGCCAAAAAGATCGCCGGTTCCGCGAAAAGGGCGAATTGCACCTCGCGGCTGGCTCCCATCCCCTCAAAACTCGAGCCCGTGTCCAACGCCGCGAGCACGGCAAAAAACCTGACCAGCCCCAACAGATAGATGAACAGGATCACATCGCCGCTAAACGCGATGACGGCGCCGTTTTTTCCGCCCGGGACAATTGCCGTCGCCATTAATAGAGCAGCGAGACCGATAATCGGGCCGCCGCGAAAAATCCATGTCGTCGTGCGGCTATAAACCGCTCCCTTGCGCAGCAATTTTCCCAAATCAAAATAAAGCTGGAAAATAGGCTGACCGTGGCGCCCGGCAAAGAACGCCTTGGTCCGGTTGATCACGCCGAACAAGAACGGCGAGAACACAAGAGCCAAGAAAATATTTAAATATCCGGATACGTTCATCCACCCCTCCCAGACCACCTTACTTCAATTTCCAAATCAGCAACGCCAAAAGCGCGATGAGAATATATAAAATGTAAAATTGTAACCGCCCATGCTGGAAAAACCGTAATTTCAGAACGGCATGATAGATCCTCTCAAAAACCGGGCGATAAAATCTCTGCTCAAAAATATCCGGCGTACGCGTCGCTAACGATGCCTCCTTGGGGAAAATCCCCTGCGGCCGCACAATCTGACGCCGCGTGCGGATCAATGCCCCGAAAAAACCCGTCAACGGTTGGGCAAAAGATGATGCGGTATATTGCATCCGCGGCGAAGGCGCCGCATAACCGCAATCCCAGGTCAAGGACCGCTCCACCTTCCGCCCTTTCAGAAGGTTCCGACGGAAGAATGCGATCATGCCGCCCAACAGAACAATACCCGCGCCGGATGCCGAAATAAAAACCATCGGTCCCGTCGCCCGGCGCAAGTTTTCCTGAACAATATCGGCCGATAATCCGGTCACTTCCGGAAGGACCCGGCTAAAGATCGGAACAAGAAGCGGGCTCAATACTCCGATTGCCGCGCAACCCGCCGCTAAAATTAACAGCGGGGCCAGCATGAGCCCCTTGATTTCCTGAGCCTTCAGGCCATATTCGGTCCTGGGCTCGCCTAAGAAAACCGTGCCGAAAACTTTGGTGAAACACGCCACGGCCAACACCCCGATCATAGCTAAAGAAGCCATGACGCCAAGCGAAAAAAGAAAGACCCGAGACTCTTGGGCAACGCCGTTAAATGCCGCAAAATAAATCAGGAATTCACCGATGAAACCGTTTAAGGGAGGAAGGCCGCAGATCGCCGCCGCTGCGGTCAGAAAACACCCTCCCGTCCACGGCATTTTCTTCAACAGGCCGCCCAAGCGGTCAATCTCGCGCGTGCCGGTCTCATGGACAACCGCCCCCGCGCCCAAGAACAATAATCCCTTAAAACAAGCGTGATTCAGAACGTGCCATAAAGCGCCGGTCCAGCCCAAAACAGCTATTATCGGAATGCCTGCGCTCATCCCTAAAAGGCCGACGCCTAAACCAAGCGCTATGATCCCGATATTCTCGACGCTGGAATAAGCCAAAAGCCGTTTTAAGTCCTGCTGTGCCAGCGCGAATAAAATCCCCAGGATACCGGAAACGATGCCAATCGCGATCAAAAGCCCACCCCACCAGACCGGCGGCGGTCCTAAAAATATCAAAATCCGCATCAATCCGTAAATCCCCATCTTGATCATGACGCCGGACATAAGCGCCGAAACATGGCTCGGCGCCGCCGGGTGCGCCTCCGGCAGCCAGACATGGAAAGGAACAAATCCGGCCTTCACCCCAAATCCGATGACGGCCAGGACAAAGATCACCGATGCCAAATGGCCGGATACATCTCTAAAATGATCGAAATTCATCGAGCCGGAGGTTTGGCCGAGCGAAATAAAAAGAGCCAATAAAAACGCCGTTCCCATCTGCATCGCGGCCAGATAGATCATGCCGGCTTTCTGGACTTCTTTTCTTTCATCCTCGAAGGTGACCAGGAAATAGGATGCGACGGACATCACCTCCCAAGCCAGAAGAAAAAGAACGGCATTGCGGGCGATGACCACCACGATCATGCTGGCAATGAGCAAATTAAAAAAGAACCATGAAACGCCGACAGATTTTTTATCAACCCAGGACTCCATATATTCCAAACCATAGATGGCGGCTAAAGCAGAAAGAACCAGAATCGGCAGGAGAAAGAATGCGGTTAGTCCATCCAAAGCCACAGAAAACGCGGCATAGGGAATATGAAGGGCGAGAGAAAAAGAAACTTCTTGACCGTTTAAGAAAAAACGAAGGACTGGAACCGCTCCTAAAAGGCATGCCAGGACAATGCCGGCAACCGCCAGACAAGCTGCCTTCCGGGAAAAGGCGCTAAGCCCTAACGCCCCCAAACCGCTCAATAAAAGCAAGGCCAAGGCGGCCAAAATCAAGAACATATAAACTTTCTTTTATGTTCTAACGGTCGAAGGATTGCTAAAATGGCCTTCCACGCGTTGGAACTCACGTAAAATTTCTTCCCGTGAACCCTGAATCTCGAGAAGCTTTTTGACGTTTACGTCTTGCAAGATAAATGCCAACTGCGAAAGCATCTGCAGATGGATCCGGACGGTCGGAGTAATGAGCGTAAATAAACAACAGACCGGTTTCCCGTCAATCGCTCCGAAATCAATCGCATGCTCCAAAAAACACAAAGAAATAACCGTAAAAGGGATGTTGAAAACCAGCGGATTGCGCGCGTGCGGAATGGCAATCCCGTCGCCGATAGCGGTGGAGCCCAACTCTTCCCGGGCCAGGATCACTTTTAGTAAAAATTCTTTATCGAATTTCTCGGGAAGCTGCGTGATCCCGACGACCGACTGCAAAACGGATGCCTTATCTTTGCCTTCGATGCGGTAATGGATCCCGCCCTGCTTTAAGGCGTCGGTCAGTTTGGGTTCAACAATATTGCTATCCAGCGGCTCCTGAAAAATTTCATGGGAAACACCGATCTTATTTGCGGTCGCCCATTCCAGGATCTCGGCCCGGTTAAAACGATATTGATCATGAATCCGATACGCCGGGATCTTCTCTTTCTTGATCCAGCGATAGAGGGTCCTTTCCGAAACATTCAATAATTTTGACACATCGCGGACAGTAAGCTGCATGACAGGCCTTTTTTTAAAAATATATGACAATATAGGACACTATGTTCATGTTGTCAATGAATGTCTCATGAAAACACAATGCCTAATAAAAAAGCCCGCTTCTCTATTGAGAAACGGGCTCTTTTATGCGTAAAATATCCGTTGTCGGATTACATTTTTACGACATTCTTGGCTTGATCACCTTTAGGGCCGTCAGCAACTTCAAAGCTGACCTTCTGGCCTTCTTCCAAAGATTTGTATCCTTCACCCTGAATTTCGCTGTGATGAACGAATACGTCTTTGCCGTTTTCCGGCGTGATGAAGCCGTAACCTTTTTGGTTACTGAACCATTTGACTGTACCTGTTGTCATTATCTACTCCTCCTTTCAACAAGTATTGAGTAAATAATAACAGGACAAAAACAAAAAAACCGCAAGATAAATACTTCTACCTCGCGGTCTAAGATTTCTACCTCTCTAATCTACTCGGCCATAAGTATGACCTACTTTGCGCTGTTTGTCAAATAATATAATTTTTATAATATTGGAACAGCTCCAAACAGAATCCTCCCCCATAATCGGCTTTATTCCGATAAACGGACAATAATGCCGTTCTTTCTTGCCTGATGGAACGAAAACCGCATCAGCCCAAGTCCGATCCACAGATAGACGGCAATAAGCCCGAAGCCTTTCGCCAATCCCCACGTCAAGACCGGCGCAAACCCGAAACTTTCCCGGAAATATTCTAAGAAATACGTGAGCGGGATCAACTGAGCCAGGAACGAAAAGAACGGCGGGAGAATATCGATGGGATAATAGATCCCGCAGATGAGCATAAAAAGATATGACAGCATCCAGGCCGTGATCTCCGCTTTTTGTCCGAAGATCAGAATGAGCAGCGAAACCAACAGGCCCAGCAAAAGAGCGTTCAAAAAGACTCCGCTAAAAAAGACTGCCGCCGTCAGAAGATCCGGGAATTTAAAGCCGAACAGCGAGATCGCCGACAACCCCAAAATGACAAAAATGATTGAGCCGCGCACGATCCCGATAATCCAGGAACCGAATAAATGCTCATTGTTCCCGACCGGCGTTAAAAACGTGTGCTTGACGCTTTTGGACCACACTTCATAAAGCAGGCTGTAAGCCACATCCAGCTGGGCAACTTGCAAGATGCCTGCGGTAATGGTCCCCGTCAAAACAAATGCCAGGGCCCTCTCTTCCAATTGCAGGAATTCCCCCAGTAGCCCGATAGAAATTAAGCTGACCACCGGCCAGAACACCAACTCAGCAAAAGAAAAGAAATTCCCGATCGCAAAGATATAATTCCGGTAGGTAAACGCATAGCACCGATTCAGCCACGCTCCAATATAGGGGAATATATTTCGTTTAATTGGAACGATCCGTTCTTGTTGATCGGCTTTCGGAC
>JAKQAH010000057.1 GCA_029568545.1 Candidatus Omnitrophota bacterium | reverse complement strand
GGCCACATTGAGCAGCCCGCCGGGATTGTTCCTTAAATCCAGGATGAGGCTATCGGCGCCTTGTGCCTGCAGATTATCCAGAGCTTCGCGAAAGGCCTGAGCCGAATCCTCCCGGAATTCGGTTAAGCGGATGTAGCCGATCTTATCTTCCAGGATCTGCGTATGCTTGACGTCCTCAATATGGATGATCTCGCGTTTGATTGTGAATTCCAGGATCTTGAATTCTTCTTCCCGCAGGATCGTGATCGTGACATCCGTACCGGGTTTTCCGCGGAGCTTTTTGACGGCATCGCTGAGGGTGATATCTTTGGTCAGCTCCTCTTCAATTTTGACGATACGGTCACCGGCTTTGATCCCTGCCTTCCAGGCCGGGGAGCCTTCGATGGGGGTAATGATGGTCAGCAATCCGTCGCGGATGGAAATTTCAATGCCCAGCCCTCCGAATTTTCCTTCCGTTTCGGTCTTGAGGTCTTTGTATTCTTCCGGATCGAGGAACTGGCTGTGGGGATCCAGCGTGGCCAGCATCCCCTTGAGCGAGCCGTAGATCAGGTCTTTCGGAGCCATTTCCTCGACGTAATCCGCCTGGATGGTTGTCAGGGTGTAACTGTAGAGCTCGATTTGGGAATACAGGTCGTCTTTGATCTTTTGGTCCATTTGGGAAATGGCCAGCGTCGTGAGAGACAAGAGCGTGAGGACCGTGAAAAAAACGGTAAGGAACTTTTTAACCATGGAACAGCCTCCTTTGGGAGCGGTTATTGCGACAATGTTTTCTTGATGATCTCGCCGATCTTTTTCGGGTTGGCCTTCCCCTGGGTCTTGCGCATCGCCTGCCCGACAAGAAATCCGACGGCGCTTTCTTTTCCTGCGCGGATCTGATCGGCAATATCTTGATGCTCTTGGAGGATCTCCGCGACGATTTTCTCCAGGGCGCTGTCATCGGAAACCTGAGCCAGCCCTTTTTCCTTTATGATTGTATCAACACTTTGGCCGGTATCAATCATAAATGTTAAAACATCTTTGCCCGCCAGATTGCTCAAAACCCCTTCATCGACCCTCTTGATCAGATCGGCCAGATTCTCCGCGGTCAGCCCGATCGTGGCGGCAGGGGTCTTGCGCTCGTTCAATTCTTTCATCAGCGGGCCGTTGATCCAGTTGCAGATTTTTTTAGTATCGGCATAGCGCGCCGCGCACTGTTCGAACAGCGCCGCGAGCACCGGATCCTGGACCAGGATATTCGCGTCATAGGCGGCAAGCTGGTATCGCTGCATTAACCGCTCGCGTTTTTGCATCGGAAGTTCCGGAAGGGATGCTTTGACCTTCTCGACCGTGATATTGTCAAGCATCAGCGGAACGAGGTCCGGTTCCGGAAAATAGCGGTAGTCATGGGCCTCTTCTTTGCTTCGCATGGTGAAGGTCCTGCCGCGCGCTTCATCCCACAGCCGCGTTTCCTGGACGATCGATTGGCCGGATTCGAGCATCGCGAAGTGGCGGCCGATCTCATGTTCCAGCCCGGCCTTGACGGCTTTAAAGGAATTCATGTTCTTAAGCTCGGTCTTTGTCCCGAGTTTTTGTTCTCCCATCGGGCGGATGGAAATGTTCGCGTCGCAGCGCAGGCTCCCCTTTTCCATATCGCAGTCGGAAACTCCGAGATAAGAAAGGGTCAGCTTGAGATCCTGCAAATAGCGATAAGCCTCGTCGGCCGAACGCAGGTCCGGCTCCGTGACGATTTCCATCAAAGGCGTGCCGGTGCGGTTGTAATCGACCAAACTGCAATTGTGCGCATCGTCGTGGATGAGCTTGCCGGCGTCTTCTTCAAGATGGGCGCGATTAATGCGGACCTTTTTCGGCTCTCCCTCCGCCGTCTCGATCATCAGATAGCCTTGGCGGCAAATGGGAAAATCATACTGCGAGATCTGGTAGGCCTTCGGGCAATCCGGATAAAAATAATTCTTCCGATCGAATTTGACGAACGGGTTAATCGTGCAGTTCAGGGCCAGGCCGACCTTGATCGCGTATTCCAGGGCCTTTTCATTAACGACGGGAAGCGACCCCGGAAGCCCCAGGCAGACCGGGCAGGTCAATGTGTTGGGCGCTTCGCCGAACTTGTTCGCGCACCCGCAGAAAATCTTTGTCGCGGTGTCCAATTGCAGGTGGACTTCCAATCCGATCACGGTTTCGTATTTTTGCTTAGGAGCCTGAGACATTTTATAGTTTCGGTTTCTGTTTATGCCATTGGGCGCTTTGCTCGTAGGCGTAGGCGATCCGGAACAGCATTTCTTCGTCAAACGGCTTGGCCATGATCTGCAGACCGATCGGCAGTTTTTCCTTTGAGAATCCGCACGGCACCGATAGGGCCGGGATGCCGCTTAAATTTGCAGACACGGTGTAAATATCCGACAGGTACATGCTCAAGGGGTCGTTGACGCGGTCCCCGATCTTAAAGGCGGTTGTCGGCGAGGTCGGCCCGATCAAAGCGTCGAAATCCTTGAAGAGTTTATCAAAATCGTTTTTGATCAGCGTGCGCACTTTCAAGCCCTTGAGATAATACGCGTCGTAATATCCTGACGAAAGCGAATATGTGCCGAGCATGATGCGCCGCTTGACCTCGGGGCCAAACCCGATGTCGCGGGTTTCGTCATACATGTCGAGCAGCGGGGACTTTCGGACTTTTTGCGCGAGTTCCCTTATGCCGTATTGCACGCCGTCGTAACGCGCCAAGTTCGAGCTGGCCTCCGAAGTGGCGATAATGTAGTAGGTCGCGATGCCGTATTCCGTATGAGGCAAGGAGACGTCCTCGAATCGGGCGCCCTTGTCTTCCAAAACTTTAACGGCTGCCCGCACCGCATCCTTGACTTGAGGGTCCAATCCTTCAACGAAATATTCTTTCGGGATGCCGATCTTCAATCCTTTCACGTCTTTTTTTAAAGCCTTGGTGTAATCCGGAACCGGGAGATCCACGGAGGTCGAATCGAGATTATCATACCCGGCAATAATGTTGAGAAGCAGAGCGCAGTCCGTGACGTCTTTGGCGATGGGACCGATCTGGTCGAGGCTTGAGGCGAACGCGATCAACCCATAGCGGGAAACGCGCCCGTAGGTCGGTTTCAGGCCGACAACGCCGCAAAAAGATGCGGGCTGGCGGATCGATCCTCCCGTGTCGGACCCGATGGCCCAAATGGCCTCATCGGCGGCAACGGCCGCGGCGGATCCGCCGCTTGATCCTCCGGGAACGCGGTCAAGGCCCCAAGGGTTGCGGGTTGCTCCGAAAAAAGAATTTTCTGTCGAAGATCCCATAGCAAACTCATCCATGTTCGTGTTTCCGATGAGCATGGCGCCGGATCTCTTTAGTTTGTCGATCACGGTTGCGTCGTAAGGGGCTTTGAAGCCTTCGAGGATATGCGAGCCGCAGGTGGTTTCTTGATCCACCATGCACATGTTGTCCTTGATGCCGATCGGGATGGGGCATGGGCCCGGGTCCGGTCGGCTCTCATTTAAACGGATATAGGCTTTGACGTCTTTATCGATCGTTTGAATGCGTTCGCGGACAGCGTCAAGGATTTCCTTGGGCGCGATCTTCTTCTCTTGGATGAGTCCGAGAAGTTCGTGGGCTGTTAAGGCGTGTAATTCCATTCTTATTCAATAACCTTCGGGACCTTGAAAAAGCCATCTTGCTGTTCAACGGACATTTTGAGGACTTCCTGCTGAGCCAGCGACGGTCTGACAGCATCTTTTCGGTACACATTTTTTAAGGGCAATACGTGGCCTGTCGGCTGGACGCCGGAGACATCCAGCGTATTGAGCTTATGGATGTAATCGAGGATCTTTTCCAGGTCCTTGGTAAGCCGGCCAATCTCCTGGTCCTTGAGATGGATCCTGGCGAGGCTCGCGACATGTTTTACGTCTTTTTCTGAGATCATCGAGTATTTCGTTTGATTCTAATAATATTAAGAATAATTAGGCTATATACTAGCATCGCGCGTTTCAGATGACAAGGTCAATCTAAACCAACAGGGATTTGATGTCTTCGGGAATCGGGGTTGTCTTGAAATCTTCGTTCAGGCTGACCAGGGTGACCTCGGCTTTTACCATAAGGCGTCCGGTTTTCTTCTCACGGATCTCCTGATCAAAAACCAGCCGGGCGACCGTCATTTTGACGAGCTTGGCATCGCAGACGATAATATCGCCGTAGCGCGCCGGACTTTCATAGCTGATGTTGCAGCTGCGGACGGCATAAAGAAATTTGTTTTTGCGGAAAAGATCGAGGTCAAGGCCTTTTTGCTGGAGGAATTCCGTCCTTGCCTCTTCCAGGTAGTTCAGGTATCTGCCGTAATAGACGACGCCGCCGGCATCCGTATCGTGGTAATAAATTTGCTTTTCCATGGCCCCTCGCTTTAAGGATCAAAATCTGCGTATGTATGTTTCTATCATCTGTTTTATGCCGTGTCAAGAAATAGCGCGAAAGTTTAAATTATTTCTTGCAGGCGGCGGGTTCCGGTGCTAGTTTAAGATTGAAAGCGGGGACTATTAAAAACGCCAGGAGACAATGCGATGAGTCCCGAAAGTCAGAATCTGCCCGCGATGGAAGACAACGATATGCGCTATTTCCCCCGTTGGGAAGTCAGCAACCGCGTTTCGTATTATCTGGAAGGGGAAAATCGTCCGCATCACGGAGAAACAAGAGATATCAGTTGCGCCGGCGCCTGCATTTCCGGTGTTCAAGAAATTCTTCCCCACCAAAAGATCAAGGTTACCATTGAGCTGTCGAATCACGTGAAGATTGATCTGAAGGCCAATGTTCTCTGGGTCAAGACCGAGGGCGACCGGCCTGTCATGGGGCTTACCTTTTATGACACTCCCGATACCACGCAGGACTTAATTCTCAAACACGCCTTTGAGTTGGACCGCGACAGATTTGTCCGTCATCTCTTTAAAGGATGGGAAAACGTCGGGTCCTGATTCGCTTGGCCTCTCCCCCCGCTGTTTTGTTCAAACCATATGATTGCTAATGCGCGCAAAATCTTCGAGGCTGAGGTTTTCTGCCCGCAGTTTCGGGTTGATCTTCAGTTCCTGAAGCAGAGCGGAGATCTTTTCTTTGGCGAGGATGGCGGATAAGGAATTTTCGATGGTTTTGCGGCGGTGTCCGAAGGCCGCGCGGATGACTCCAAAAAGAAATTCTTCGTCTTTTGCAAAGACGCTTGGCTTTTCCCGCAGGCCCATGGAAAGAAAACAGGATTGGACTTTGGGGACCGGTTGAAACGAGGCGTTTTTGATCTTAAACAAAATTTTGGGATTCGCATGGTATTGAACAAAGCAGCTGAAAGAACCGTAGTCCTTGTTATGGGGCCGGGCGGCGATGCGCTGGCCGTATTCCAGCTGGACGGTTATATAAAATCCTGTAACTCTCTTCTTGTAATGAAAGACTTTCTCGATAATTGGCGTGGCGATATTATACGGCAGGTTCCCGATGATTTTGACCCGATCCGGGATCTTTTCAAAAGGATATTCGAGGATGTCCGCGTGAACGATTGTGACGTTTGTGCCATGAAAATCTTTTTGTAATTGCCCGGCCAGATGATCGTCCTTCTCGACGGCGATGACGCTCCGGACTTTTCCTGCGATCAGATGCGTCAAAGCCCCCTTCCCCGCCCCGATTTCTAGAATGACATCCGTTGGCTTGAGATCGCAAGCCTCGACGATGCGGCGCGCGACATTCGGATTCACAAGAAAGTTTTGCCCTAAGGATTTTTTGGGGACGAAAGCGCCGCGCTGTCTCATGAGCTTAATTGGGCCGCAAGTTTGATGGCGGCGCGCATCGATGACGGGTCCGCTTTGTTCTTGCCGGCAATATTAAAAGCGGTCCCGTGAGCCGGGGATGTCCGGACGAACGGTAGGCCGATCGTCAGATTAACGAGGTTTTTAAAGCATAAGGTCTTTACAGGGATCAGGCCTTGGTCGTGGTACATGCCGACGATGGCATCATAATGATGGGCGATGTCCGGGGAAAATAAGGTGTCTGCGGCAAACGGCCCCCGGATGGTCATGCCCCGTCGGCAGGCTTTTTTGATCGCCGGAAGGATCTTCGTGATCTCTTCCCGGCCGATCGTCCCTCCTTCGCCGGCGTGGGGGTTCAAACCGCAGATGCCGATGACGGGATGCTTGATCCTGAACATCGTCTTGAGCGCGGAATGCGTGAGCTCGATGGTCTTATAAACGCTTACGGGAGTGACGGCTTTGGGGACTTGCGATAGCGGAATATGCCGGGTTACGATGATCGTGCGGACCTTTTCTGCGACGAACATCATGCCGACATTCTTGACGCCGAAGGCTTCAGCAAGGAACTCCGTGTGGCCGTGAAACGACGGATTGGTCAGGCCGATGGCCTCTTTGGAGACTGGCGCAGTGACAAGGGAAGAAATCTGTCCTGCTTTGATCAGTCCGATTCCTTTTTCTAGCGCCAGGAGCGATGCCTTGCCGCTGGCGCGGCTCATCTTTCCCGGTTGCCATTGCATATGTGAAATGGATTTCAGATCCACGAAAGAACAGTTTCGGTATTTTGCGGAGCAATAATTGCGATAAACGGAATATTCGCCGATGAGCTTGAACGGGCCGAGCTTGCGGATGTCCGGTTGGGCGAGGGCGCGCGCGACAACTTCCGGGCCGATGCCGGACGGATCTCCGAGCGTTATACCGATGCATGCGGTTTTTCTTTGTGCGGCCATTTTAGAATCTTTGCCCGATCACTTAATTTCGATATAAGCGTTCTTCTTGAGTTTTTCGAGCCACCGTAAGAAGTCTCGCTCGAATTTTTCCTTGGATAACTGGTCGTAGATCTTTTGCTTGATATCCGCGAGCACGGGGATTTCCGCGGGGCTTCGGCCGGTCAGCTTAAAAATATAGATGCCGGTATCTGTTTCGATGGGAGAAGAAACCTGGTCTGTCTCAAGAGAAAAGATTTTCTCCTCGATGGACGGCAAGAGTTGACCGTGCTCGACGGAGCCCACAGAAGGCAGTTGGGAGTATTTTTGGGCGGTTTCCTTGAAATCGGCCCCGCCGTCGATCTTTTCCAGGGCTTCCTGGGCCTTGGCTAAAGCCTCTTCCCTGTTATCGCCGTACGCGATAAAGATGGATTCCAGATTCACGCGCTCCTTGCGCCCCAGGGCCTCTTTGTTGTTTTCATAGTAGTCCGTAACTTCCTGGGGGTTAATATAGATCTTGGATCTTACCTCGTGATCGACGATGAATTTGCGTTTCATCTCATTGCGGATCTTGTCTCTCAGATCTGTTACTGTTGCGCCGCTTTGGACGAGAGCCTGAGTGAACTTTTGCTTGGATCCGTACTTGTTCTCCAATTCTTTGATGCGCTCGTCGACCAAATCCTCGCGGACTTCCAAATCCAGCTTATTGGCGGCGCTTAAAATAAGCTTGTCCTCGATGAGGGCATTGGTCCCCTCCGTTTCCATTTTTTCCATGGTGGCCTGGACCTCGCTCTCCGATTTGCCTTCCGCGATCAAACCGATATAGACCGAATGGGCGTAATCCTTAAGGTCTTTTAACGTGATGATTTCATCGTTGACGACGGCAATAATGGCATCTTCGACGGCGAAACTGGGGGATAACCAATTCCATGTGAGCGCTGATGCCAAGAAGATAACGGTTGTCATTCGAACAAGAAATTTCATTTTATGGCTTGTCCTGTCGTTGATGTGCGGTTTTTTTTAGCTGTTCGATGGATTCTTTCAAAAGGCGGCAATAAAGATCGAAACCGACCGCTGCGATATAGCCGCTTTGCTGCTCTCCTAGAAGGTTTCCGGCGCCCCGGATTTGAAGATCCTCGAAAGCGATCTGGAATCCTGAGCCCAGGCTATGATATTTCTCGATGGCCTTGATGCGCGACTTGGCCTGCGCCGAAAGAATCCCGTGCGCCGGGACAATAAAATAGGAATAGGCCTGCTGACGGAACCGTCCGACGCGGCCGCGCAACTGGTGCAGATCCGACAACCCAAAGTGGTCGGCTTTATTGACGATCAGCGTATTGGCATTGGGGATATCAATGCCGGATTCAATGATCGTCGTGCAGACCAGAACATCGACGGCTCCTTTGAGGAAACTGAGCATGATTTCTTCCAGGATTTTCGGGGCCATCTGCCCGTGGGCGACCGCGACGCGGATTCCCGGGACCAGCTTCCCTACTATTCTAGCAACTTGTTCGATATCTTCAACCCGATTATGCAGAAAAAACACTTGCCCCTTTCGCCGGATCTCCCGCTCGATGGCCTTCCTGATGATTTCCTCATCAAACGGAACAATCTGCGTCTCGATCGGAAGACGGTTTTGCGGGGGCGTTGAGATGATCGACATGTCTTTGGCTCCGGTCAAGGCCATATGCAATGTCCTCGGGATCGGCGTAGCGGTCAATGTCAGCACATCTGCCAACAGGCGGAAATGCTTTAGGCGCTCTTTGGATTTCACGCCAAAACGCTGTTCTTCGTCAATGATGATCAGCCCCAGGTCTTTAAACACGATATCTTTGGAAAGGATTCGGTGCGTGCCGATAATAATATCGATCTTTCCGGCGCCCAGTTCCCGGATGATCCTTGTCTGTTCGGCTTTGGTGCGCAGGCGGCTGAGCATGGCAATATTGACGGGATATTTCTTGAGCCTCATCGAGAAATTATAATAATGCTGCTCGGCCAGAAGCGTTGTGGGGACCAAAATAGCGACCTGTTTATTGTCCATGACCGCTTTGAACGCAGCTCTTAGCGCGACCTCTGTTTTGCCGTACCCGACATCGCCGCAAAGAAGCCGGTCCATGGGTTGAGGCGCTTCCATATCTTTCTTGACGTCTTGGGTTGCTTTCATTTGGTCGGGGGTGTCTTCAAACGGAAAAGACGCTTCAAATTCCTTCTGCCAGTCCGTGTCTTTAGAAAAGCTGTACCCTTTCAGGCTTGCGCGGACGGCTTGCGTATGCAGAAGCTCTGCCGCCGTGATCTGCAGACGCTTTTGGATTTGATTGCGTATGCGCAGCCATTCCTTGCTGCCCAGCTTAAAGAGCCGCGGCGGACGTTTTTGAAAACTGACATATTTTTGGATCAGGTGGATATCGTGCTTGGGAACGAATAATTTGTCGCCGCCCCGGTATTCGATCGCCAAATGGCTTCGGACGCCGTTGGAAACAGCGATATTCTTAACGCCCAGGAATTTTCCGATCCCGTGCTGGTTGTGGACGACATAATCCCCCTTCTCGATCTCGATGAAATGATTGAGAGGGATCTCGGCGTCGAAAACGGTCTTTTTCTTTTCCCGATTGGGCAGGATGATGATAATGCGGTGCTGCCAGAGGGATTTGCCGGTCTGGATGTTGACGCTTGCGATGGCCGTGATGGTATCGTCATCGAAATCGACGCGCACGGGCCCGTCAAATCCGACCGGATAAATATCGAGGATGCCGCCGCGTTGGCTGAACTCTCCCTCTTGCGCGGCCTTGGGCGTCTTCTGATAGCGAAACGCGACAAGATTGTTGAGGACCTGATCGAGGGAGATCTTCTGTTCGACAAAAAGTTCTAGAGACTCAAACATGATCTTGAACGCGTGTGGACCGCACCGTCATTTCTATTTTTTTGTGCTGCTTTTGTTCTCCCATAGCAAAACCAGGGACGAGGCGATGAATATGGTGGAATAGGTCCCGGCGAAAAACCCGACGATCAGGCATAAGGCAAAAGTATTTAACACCTCTCCTCCCCGGAGAAACAGCGTGCCGACCACCAGCAAGGTTGTCAGCGTGGTCAGGATGGTCCGTCCCAGCGTCTCGTTGATGCTTTGATTGATGATCTCGGCCAGGGATTTTTTGTTGCGCTTGGCCATGTTTTCCCGGACGCGGTCGTAGATGACAATTGTATCGTTGATCGAGTAACCGGCGATTGTCAACAAAGCGGTCACAACGAGAAGATCGATCTGTCGGCCTACGGCCAGAAGAACGCCCAAGGCGATAATGACGTCGTGCAGCAGAGCAATGACTCCCGCGGCCCCGAAGTCGAGATGCTTGAAACGGAATCCGACATACGTCAGGATCCCGGCTAAGGCGAACACAATCGCGAGCAACGCGGACTTACGCAAATGTTTTCCGACGGCCGGGCCGACTTTCTCAATCCTCAGGATTTCAAACGGGTTATAAGAGAAATCCTTTTTAAAGGCCTCGGTGACCTGCGTGTAGGTATCGTCCGGGGTCCGAATGATCACAGTTTCGGGGTATTGATCGAATTGCTGAATGACCGCATTGTTGAGATTAATGCTTTTCAAAGTCGCCCGCAGACTATCGGCGGCGATCGGCTCCTTGAACCGGTATTCCTGGATCTGTCCTCCCGCAAAGTCGATCCCGTAAGCCGCGTCTTTCTTCTGGACAAAGATGACGATGCTGGCGATCACGAGGGCGGATGAAAAAAAGAAGCAGAACCACCGCTTCGAGAGAAAATCTAGATTCATTTTTGAGAAAATATTCATCATCGGCAATTTCCCTTTCAGGATCCCCAGCTCGATCAAGGCGCTGAAGATGGTCCGGGAAACAAAGACGGCGGTGAATAAACTGGAGATAAGGCCGATGGTCAAAGTCACGGCGAATCCTTTGATGGGGCCGGAACCGAATTGGAAAAGCATAAACGCGGCGATCAGCGTCGTTAAATTCGAGTCAAAAATGGCGGTGAAGGCCTTATTGAAACCGATGTTGACCGCAGCTTGCAAGGGGCGGCCGTTCGCGATCTCTTCGCGGATGCGTTCATTGATCAGAACGTTGGCGTCGACGGCCATTCCCAAGGTCAAAACGATGCCGGCGATGCCGGGCAACGTTAACGTCAATTGTGATTGCGGGAGCATGGCGTTCAGGAAGCCCATGACGCCAAAGATCAACAGGAAGTTCATGGCGAGGGCGATGTCGGCAATGAGGCCGGCCTGCAGGTAATAGAGGAACATAAAGACAAAGACGAGAATGCCGCCAATGACCGTGGCGTTGATTCCCGCGCTGATCGAGTCTTTGCCCAACAGGGGCCCGATCGTCCTCTCTTCTTCGATATACATCGGGGCTGGCAAAGCGCCGGAGCGCAAGGCCAAGGCGAGATTGGAAGCCTCATCATAAGTGAATTGCCCCGTGATCTGGGCATCGCCGCCGAGGATTGCATCCCTGATATTCGGGGCCGAAAGAACATTGTCGTCCATGATAATGGCTAGCCGCTCGCCGATGTTTTCCTTTGTGATCTTTGCGAAGATCTTGGTGCCTTCCGCGTTTAATCGCAGTTTAATATAAGGCTGGCCGAAGGCTTGGGAGTCAAAATCGACCAGCGCATCAGCGACGGTATCCCCGCTTAAGGAAACTTTGTCTTCCAGGAGGATGGGCTCATTGGCTTCTTTGGCGATGTATTTGAGGATGTATCCTTGCGGAATATTCCCTTTGAGAGCGTCTTCCAGGGCCTTGGGATCGCTGTTGACCAATCGGAACTCGAGCTGGGCGATCATGCCGATGATGCTGATCGCGGTATCGCGGTCGGTAACCCCGGGAAGCTGAACGAGGATCTCATTCTGCCCCTGACGTTGAATGACCGGCTCAGCGGCGCCGATCTTATCGATGCGGTTGCGCAGGATCTCAATGGCGCGTTCCACCGCATCCTTTTTTTCATTAGCGGAAAGCTTTTCGGTGTCAACCTTCAGGACCAGATGCATGCCGCCTTCCAGGTCCAGGCCGAGGTTGATATGCTTCTTGATCGGGAACGTGAAATAAAGGGCGGCGAGAGCGATCCCGATAATCAGCAAGATCTTGTTTCTAACGCTTTTGGTCATACAGGTTTCTCCTCAAATAAGACGGTTTATTGAAAGACGGATTAAATCTCAGCTTTGGGGCTCACGCACGAGGCGACCGCTTCTTTGTCAAACTCGATCTTGACGTTGTCATCAACCCGCACGACAACGGTTTTCTCTTTAACGAGAACGACCGTTCCGTGAAGGCCTCCGACGGTGACGACCTGATCGTTTTTCTTGAGGGTCTCCCTCATTTTCTTTTTGTCCTGCTGTTCTTTCTTTTGGGGTCGGAACACGAGCACGTAAAAGATCGCAAAAATAAGGATCATCGGCATCATCATCGACAATCCGCTTTGTTCGGTTGGCATGACGGCTCCCGTCATTTTTCGTATTTCCGTTCGAGGAAATGACGAGGTCTGCATCCCTGAAAAATAAAACGGATGAGACCTTTGGTTTGTTGGCTTTTGTTTAATTGCTCTTTTGTTTCTTCAAAAGGGACTTAACAGTGTCGCTCATTTGCGCGCCCTGCTTGAGCCACTTATTGAGCTTGTCCTTATCAATGGATAAGGAGGCCGGCTTTTTGGCCGGATCGTAATATCCCAGCAGCTCGAGATGCCTGCTGTCGCGTGATTGGGATTTGCTGATGGCGACAATGCGGTAATTGTACCGCTTGCTGGCGGCCTTTCCTGCTCTTTGTAAGCGAATCATTGTTTCCATGAAACTATTCTCCTATTCGGTTGTTTGATTGTTGGCAAGTTCGATGGCCATGACCTGAGCCTTGGCCTTGTTTACTGTTTCCTGATATTCCCGCTCCGGATCGGAATCAGCGACGATCCCCGCCCCGGCTTGCAAATACGCTTTTCCTTTGTGCGCGACGATCGTCCGGATCGTGATGCAAGTGTCCAGGTTTCCGGAAAAACTGAAATAGCCGATGCAGCCCGCATAAGGGCCGCGCGCGGCGCCTTCCAGGCCATCGATGATCTCCATGGCGCGGATCTTCGGCGCTCCCGAAACCGTCCCGGCCGGGAAAGCCGCTTGCAGGACATCGAGGGCGTCGCAATCCTTCCGGAGTTTGCCTTTCACGTTGGTCACGATGTGCATGACGTGCGAGTATTTCTCGACCGACATGAATTCGGACACGAGCACGGTCCCCTGCTGGCAGACGCGGCCCAGATCATTGCGCCCGAGATCGACCAGCATGATATGCTCGGCTTTTTCTTTCGGGTCATTGAGCAAGTCGTTGGCGAGCGCCGCATCCTCTTTATCGTCTTTTCCCCGGGGGCGTGTTCCGGCGATCGGCCGGGTCTCGACAATGCCGTTCTCGCAACGGACCAGGAGCTCCGGCGATGAGCCGATGATCTGGATGCCGTCACAATGAAGATAGAACATGTATGGCGAGGGATTGACCGCCCGCAGGGTCCTGTATATATTAAACGGATTTGTTTTTAATTCAACTTCAAAACGTTGGGAAAGCACGACCTGGATGATCTCGCCGGCCCGGATCTGCTCCTTGGCCTGGGTGACCATTTCTTTGAACTGCGCTTTGCTGGTATTGGATTTGACTTTGAGCCTGGTCAAGCGCGGTTTTGTTTTAAAACCCCGATGATTCAGGGGGCGATTGAGGCCTTCTATCGAGCGGTCGATCTGCTTCAGCGCTTTTTTGTATTCCTTGATCTTTTGGGCCTTTGAGCTTTGGGGATCGACATGAACGCATTGGACGACCTTGATCTTGTGGTTGAGATGATCGAAAATGACGAGGCTTTTTGCCAACATGAGGCAGGCCTCGGGCAGTTTCAGGTCGTCGTTTGCCTTGCGCGGGAGTTTTTCGAAAAATTTCACGATATCATAGCTTAAGTATCCGACGAGACCGCCGCAAAAGCGCGGAAGCTCCGGGATGTTGACGAACCGGTATCTCTTGAGGATCTGCCGGATGAAAAACAAAGGCGTGTCTTTGATGGGATGCGATTCGCGGGTTATTTTCCCATTCTCGACCCGGGAGATCGTAACGGTATCGTCCTTTGATTCGAACACGAGTTCGGGGTCCTTGGCCAGGAAGGAAAACCGCGCGACTTTTTCCTCGCCTTCCACCGACTCGAGCAGGAACGAGTGCTTTGCCTGATGAGCGATCTTGAAATACGCCGAAACCGGCGTTTCCAGATCCCCGAGGATCTCTTTATAAACGGGGATTAAGTTGCCTTTGGCGGTTAGTTTCAGGAAATTTTCTTGTGATGGGAAATACATGATTATTTCTTAATTGCTTTGATTTTACGGTAAAAACACGTTTTTCTCATGGTGTGGCAGGGAACGCCCACCTGCCGCACTTTGATCAATAGTGTATCACAATCGCAGTCATAAAAGACAGCTTTAATGAATTGAAAATGCCCGGAGGTCATGCCTTTGACCCAAAAGGTCTTGCGGGACCGCGACCAGAAACACGTCTTCCCGATTTTCAAGGTCTTTTTAAGGGATGCTGCATTCATGTAGGCCAGCATCAGGACGTCCTTGGTCTTATGGTCCTGGACGATCGCGGGGATCAGCCCCTCTTTGTTGAATCTTAATTTGTTGATATTCCGCGGGGTGATCTCAATTCGTTCGATGGGGTTCACAGCCTGACCTCGACTTTCTTTTTGCGGAGATATTGTTTGACTTCTCCGACCGTTAGTTCCCGATAGTGAAAAACGGATGCGGCCAGCGCCGCGTCGGCGCTTGTTTCGGCGAAAACATTGTAAAAGTCTTCCAGCTTCCCGGCCCCGCCGGAAGCGATGACGGGGATATTGACGGCGCGGCAAACGGCATCCGTTAATGCCATGTCATAACCGTCTTTGGTCCCGTCGAAATCCATGCTGGTCAGCAGGATCTCGCCGGCGCCCAGGGCTTCGACCTGCTTGGCCCAATCGACGGCATTTGTGCCCGTTGGGGTCCGCCCGCCGTGAGTATAGACTTCCCACCAGCCGTCCTTTGTTTTCTTTGCGTCGACAGCGACAACGATGCATTGGCTGCCGAACTTTTTCGACGATTCCCGGATCAACTCGGGGTTGTTCACGGCCGCCGTATTGATCGAGACTTTGTCGGACCCGGCATTGAGCAAGGTGCGGATATCTTCGAGGGTGTTGATGCCGCCGCCGACCGTGAGCGGCATAAAGACTTTTTCGGCCGTTTCCCGGACGATATCAAGGATGATCGGGCGTTTTTCGTGGCTGGCCGTAATATCCAAAAAAACGATCTCATCGGCCTTTTGGCCGTCATAGAGCTCAGCGATCGCAACGGGGTCTCCGGCATCGCGCAAGTTGACGAAATTCGTCCCCTTAACGACGCGTCCGTCTTTGACATCGAGACACGGGATTATTCTTTTGGTGAGCATAAGTTCAGCGCTTCTTTTAGGTTCAGCTTGCCTTCATAGATCGCTTTTCCGGTGATGATTCCGAAGATCCCTTTGTCTTCGATGGCCAAAAGCGCTTTGATATCGTCGATCTTTGAAATGCCTCCGGATGCGATGATCGGGATTGTGGTTGTTTCGGCTAATTCCGTGAGGGCCTCCACATTGGGGCCGCTCATCATGCCGTCGCGTGAGATATCGGTGTAGATCAAACAGGATAACCCAAGTTTTTCGAGCTCTTTGACGAAATCGGTGGCCTTCAGGCCCGACGTCTCGGTCCAGCCGCGCTGGGCGATGATGCCGTTGGAACAGTCCAGGCTGACGGCGATCTTTTCCTGCCATTGGTCAATAACTTCTTTTAGGAACGCAAGGTCTTCAACGCCCTTGGTGCCCAGGATCACGCGCGCCACGCCGCCGTTTAATAGTTTCTCGATATCTTTTTTGGCGCGGATCCCGCCACCGGTCTGGACGGGGATGCTGACGGATTGGGCGATGTCGATGATCTTGTCCGTGTTCTGCGTCTGGCCGGTCTGGGCTCCGTCGAGATCGATGACGTGAAGCCAGGGAGCTCCCTTGGCTTGCCACAATTTCGCCATGGCGACCGGCGAGCCCGAATATTCGGTCACTTCATTGAAATTGCCCTGCATGAGGCGTACGACTTTGCCTTCCTTGATATCGATAGCCGGAAAAATGATCATAGTAATGTTTTAAAGTTCATGAAAATTCTTGAGGATCCGCAAACCGACGGTCTGGCTTTTTTCCGGGTGGAACTGAACGCCGAAAAGATTGCCGGCCGCGATGGATGACGCAAAATCGATCCCGTACTGCGTTGTTGCCGCGATGATCCCGGGATCGGACGGCAGAACAAAATACGAGTGGCAAAAATAGACATGTGACATTTGTTCGATGCCTTTCAGGAGGGGCGAACCGTTTTTCTTGATTTTCAGCTGGTTCCATCCGATCTGGGGGATTTTCAGCGATGAAAATCGCTCGACGGACCCTTTTAATGCGCCCAATCCTGAGGTTGAGCCCCCCTCGCTGCTTCTTTCAAAAAGAAGTTGAAATCCCAGGCAAATTCCCAAAAACGGTTTTTCGCTTGCGATCGCTTCTTTGATCGCCGGGATCAATCCCAGCGCCGCTAATTTTTCCATGGCCGGCTGCATGGCGCCGACGCCGGGAAGCACGACCTTGTCGGCGCTGCGAATGACCGTCGTATCTTGGGTGATCCGGGCCGTAGCGCCGACTTTTTCCAGCGCTTTTTGCACGCTGCGCAGATTCCCCATGCCGTAGTCAATAATGGCGATCATATTTTTGATGCTTTCAAATGAGAACCTTCAGCAAACAGTTGTCTTTTGGGTCCAAAGGCTGCCACTGGTCGCTGAAGGTTCATGGCCTTTGAAGGCGTTAATCGATGATCCCTTTTGTCGACGGGATCTTTCCCTTGCGCCGCGGATCGATCTGCGTCGCCTGGTCCAGGGCCAATCCCAGGGATTTAAAAACGGTCTCGATGTTCGTGTGCAGGTCCTCGTCCGGATTTTCGATCATGACATTGATGGTGGCTCCGAGGCCATGGGCGAACGATTCGAGAAAATGATCCAGGTGCTTCATGGAATAGTTTTCCTGCTCGAGGATCGTGGGCCAGACAATGCCGTGCTGGCCGACCTGCAATTTGAAATACCCGCGGCCGCTGATATCGATCACGGTGCGCCCGAGCGTCGACTCCATGGGGGCAAACCCGACCCCGAAACGCCGGATGCCCTGTTTTTCCTCAAGGGCGTTCTTGAAGACTTTTCCGAGGACAATTCCGACGTCTTCGTTGGTGTGGTGGATATCGATCTGGAGATCCGCTTTCTGGACGTCCAGGATCAGGTCGAAATGCCCGTGGAACGCGAAGAGCTCGAGCATGTGGTCCAGGATCCCGATATGCGTCTTGATCTTGGTTTTGCCTGTGCCGTCGATGTTCAGGCTTGCCGCGATCTCGGTCTCGTTGCTTTTGCGCTCGATTTCCGCTTTGCGTTCATTCATGGGGCTCTCCTTGCTTGGTAAACCGGACATTGATCGATTCGTAATGTTTGGGCAGGCCTTCGAGCTTCGCGATCTTTTCGATCGGGTTCTTGATTTGTTCCAGGGCCCGCTTGGAATAAGCAATAATGTGACGCTTTTTCATGAAATCGGAAACGCCGATCCCGGAGAAGAACCGTGCCGTGCCGAGCGTCGGCAAGACATGGCTCGGGCCGGCGGCGTAATCGCCCAAAGCCGTCGGGCTGTAAGGTCCGAGGAAAATGGCGGCGGCGTTCTTGATCTTTTTTGCGACTTTGGCCGGGTTATTCGTGAGGATCTGCAAATGCTCCGGGGCGATCTTGTTCGTAATGTCGATGGCCTCGTCGATATTCTTGGCGAAAATAATATAGCCCTTCGCGATCTTTTTGCGTATTTGCCGGACCAACTGCTTGGATGTTGTGACCAAGACGGACAACCCCCCGATGTGTTCGGATTGCGCCTCGAGGTCCGCGATGACATAGTTGGGATTGCTGTGGCGGTTGGCGATGATCATGAGTTCCGTGGGGCCGGCCAGCATATCAATGTCGACATACCCGAAGATCTGGCGCTTGGCTTCGGTTACATACATGTTTCCCGGGCCGATGATTTTGTCGACCCGTTGAATGCTTTTCGTTCCCAACGATAAGGCGGCGATAGCCTGGGCGCCTCCCATTTTATAGATCTCATTGACCTTTAAAAGATTGGCCACAGCCAGAATATAAGGGTTGACGTGGCCGCTTTTGTCCGGCGGCGTTGCGATCACGATCCGTTTGACTCCGGCGACTTTGGCCGGGATCACGGACATGTAGACCGAGGATATCAAGGGAGCCGTTCCCGCCGGCACGTAAATACCGACGGAATCAAGCGGCAGAATGCTTTCCTTCAGCAGGACGCCGTCGTCATGGCGCATGCGGACCGCTTTTTGGCGCTGTTTCTTGTAGAAGAGAAAGACGTTATTGAGGATGATCTTCAGGTCTGCGATGAAATCGCTGGTGATATTCTGAAAAGCGGCGCTGATCTCGTTGTCCGGAACGCGCAGCTCTTTGGCCGTGAGCTTGGCTTTATCGAAGCGGCGAGTGTATTTGATGACGGCCTCATCGCCGTTCTGGCGGACATCCTCAATGATGCGCTGGACGGTTTCGATCACTTTAGGCCGGCGGAACGACGTGTGCCGGTCGTAAAGCTGTTGGATACGCGCGCCGTTTTGTTTCAGGATCTGCATGACTTTATCTTTTCCTTTATCAGTTTATTGGCTTGTTGAACGGCCCCTTCGACTTTATCGGCGTCTTTACTTCCCGCCTGCGCCAGTTCCGGCCGGCCGCCGCCGCTGCCGTTGATCAAAGGCGCGATCTCGGCGATCAGCTCGTTGGCTTTCAGGCCTTTTTTGACCAGATCCTCCGTGACGGCAAGCAGGATAAAGGCGCTCCCCTCCGTGCTTGCGCCGAGGAGGATCACCGAGGATTTCGCTTTTTGCCGCAAGAGGTCCGAAACTTTTCTCAGCAGTTCGATGGTCGCCTCCTTGAAGGCATGGCCGATGATCATCGTTCCGTCCAGGCTTTCTGCCTCTTGGAGGATTCCATCAAGAGAATTCTTGATGGCCTCAAAACGGAATTGCTCGACCTCTTTTTCCAGCTGTTTCAGCCTTTTTGCCTGCGTATCCAGCCGTTCGACGATCTTTTCTGTCGGAGTTTTTAAGACCTGAGATATTTTAGCCAATTGACGATTGTTTTCCGTGATGTATTTTAGCGCCCAGAGGCCGGTCTTGGCCTCCAATCTCCGGATGCCCTGAGCGATGGCGGTCTCGCTGATGATCTTGAACATTCCGATCTGCCCAGTGGAATCGAGATGCGTTCCCCCGCAGAATTCTTTCGAATAGTCGCTGATCGAGACCACGCGCACGACCTTGCCGTATTTCTCGGCGAAGAAAGCCAAGGCCCCACTTTTGCGCGCCTGTTCGATAGGCAGGATATCTTTGGTGACGGTATCGCAGTTGACGATGCGTATGTTGACATCCTGCTCGATGCGCTCGATTTCCTCCGGCGTGATCGCCCGATGGTGCGTAAAATCAAAGCGAAAATGGTCCTCGCAGACCAGCGAGCCCTGCTGTTGCACGTGGGTTCCTAAGACGCTGCGCAAGGCGGCCTGCAGCAGATGCGTTGCCGTATGGTGGCGCATGACCGATAAGCGCCGCTCCAGATCGATTTCGGCCGTCACTTGGTTGTTGATCTTAAAAGCCCCTTTTTCTACAATCCCGAAATGGAGAAAAATATCATCGATCTTCTGGGTGTCCGTGACGCGGATGCGGTTTTGATCGGCCGTGATGAACCCGGTGTCTCCGACTTGGCCCCCTGCTTCTGCGTAAAAGGGCGTCCGGTCCAAAATGATTTTGACGTGGTCACCCGCCGTGATCTCGTTAATTTTCTGGTTATCGATATATAATTTTAAGATCGTGCTCATGCTCCGGCTGCGTTCATGCCCGATGAATTCCGTCTTCGGAACGTTTAATTCGAGGCCCGTGTCTGTGAAAACATCGCCGGTCATTTTGCTCGACGCGCGGGATTGCTTCTGCTGGGCTTCCATCAGCTTGTTGAACTCGGTCTTCGCGTCTTTTACGACGGTTCCCGGGATATTGGCCTCGGTGATAACAGACAGGATGGTGGAAACAGTCAGCCCGTAAGTGTCGCGGTAAGCGAACATGATCTTGCCCAGCGCCGGGCTTTGTTGGCCGTCCGGCAAGGTCCGGGTCTTGAGAACCTGCTCTTTAAGTTCCGGAATGCGCTCTTTACGGACCCTGAGATAGGATGTCTCAATGTTTTTGATCGTCCCCGAGATGTCTTTTGATTTTGACAAAAGCTCGGGATAGGGTTCGCGCATGGCCTCCACAACAGCCGGCACTATTTTATTGGCCAGAGGATTTTTCCCCCCGGCGTGCGCAACGATGTCGGTGATATCGATGATCAGTTTCTTGATCACGTAGCCCCGCCCGTCATTGGACGGAACCACGCCATCCGCAATGGCGAAGACAATCGCGCGCAGATGATCGGCGATGATGCGCTTTTGTGTCAGGCTAATGGTCAATTTCTCGGAGATGATTTCTTTATCGATGGCGGCCAGGATCGGCGCAAACAAATCTGTCTCGAAATTATTTTTCTTCCCCTGGATGACGGCCGCCAAGCGCTCCAGACCCATGCCGGTGTCGATGTTCTTATGGGGCAGCGGCTCAAGGATCCCGCCTTCTTTGCGGTTGAATTGGGTGAAAACCAGATTCCAGACTTCGGAAAACCGTCCGCAGCTGCAGTCGGGATTGCAGTCCTTATTGGCGCAATCCGGATTGACGCCGTAGTCGAAAAAGATCTCCGAGCACGGCCCGCAGGGGCCGTTGGGGCCGCTTTCTTTCGCATTCGATGGCCAGAAATTGCTTTTATCGCCCAGTTTCACGAGTTTTTTTGGATCGATCCCGATGTCTCGCCGCCAAATCTCTTCGGCCTCCGCATCGTCCTTATAAACGGATACCCAAAGTTTATTTGCTGGGATCCGGAGTTCCTTTGTCAGGAATTCCCAGGCCCAGGCGATGGCGTCTTTTTTAAAATAGTCGCCGAAAGAGAAATTTCCCAGCATTTCAAAGAACGTATGGTGGAAATTGGTTTTTCCGACCTCGTCCAGGTCGTCCGTTCTCAGGCATTTCTGTGAGGAGGCGGCGCGGGTGTAGCCGTCGATATTTCCCAGGAACTGCCGCTTGAATTGCTGCATGCCGGCGGTTGTGAACAGAACGGTCGGGTCCTCTTTGGGGACGAGAGAATCGCTGGCCACGACGGTATGCTGTTGGGAGGCAAAAAAATCCAGGAATTTTTTTCGGATGTCGTTTCCGGTCATAAGGTTTTGATGGCTTTCATGATGGTGCTCATGTTGAATCCCCGCCGAAGCAAATAGCCGTAGACGCGCTGGCGTATTTTCTCCGGATCGGTATCGTTATATTTTGAAGCGCGGTATTTTGCCAAGGCATTAACAACATCCGCTTCGTTGTAATGACCCGCGATTTCTTTAAAGGCGTCTTCGGCGGTTTCCGGATCGATGCCTTTTTTCTTGAGCTCCAATCGGATCCGGTTTGGCCCAAAAGGCTTTTTCAGGCGAGAAGATATCCACTGTCGGGCGAACAGGCGGTCATCAACCAGTTTCAGACTTTTAAAATGCCCGATAACCTGTTGGATGATAGCGCCGGGAAGTTTCTTTTGCTCTAACTTATCGCGAAGTTCCTTCTCGCTGCGCATCCGGAATTTCAGCAATCGGTAAACGGTCGTCTGCGCTTTACGGAAATACTCTTCCATTTCATCAGGCATGGACGCTTATTTTTCTTTTGCCTTGACGACGGCAATGACCTGCTTCTCGATTTTGCTTAAGATCTTCGGGTTCTCGTTCAGGAACACGCGCGCATTTTCCTTGCCTTGCCCGATCTTTTCGCCTTCATAGGACAGCCAGGCGCCCGATTTTACGACGACTTCGTTGGCAACTGCCATGTCCAGGATATCCGCCGTCCGGGAGATCCCTTCGGTGAAATAAATCTCGAATTCCGCCTGGCGAAACGGAGCGGCGACCTTGTTCTTGACGATTTTTGCCCGGACGCGGTTGCCGATGACCTCTTCGCCCTTCGTGATCGATTCGATGCGGCGCAGGTCAATGCGCACGGATGCGTAAAATTTCAAGGCCCGTCCGCCGGTCGTTGTCTCGGGGGAGCCGAACATGACGCCGATCTTCATGCGGATCTGGTTGATGAAGACGATGCATGTGTTGGATTTGCTGATCGCGGCGGTCAATTTGCGCAGCGCCTGCGACATCAGCCGCGCCTGCAATCCCATGTGGGAGTCGCCCATATCGCCTTCGATTTCCGCGCGCGGCGTTAAGGCGGCGACGGAATCGATGATGATCAAATCGACGGCATTCGAACGCACGAGCGTTTCGGCGATCTCGAGCGCCTGCTCGCCGGTATCCGGTTGGGACATTAAAAGGTCGTCGAGTTTAACGCCGACTTTTGCGGCGTAGGCGGAATCAAAAGCGTGCTCGGCATCGATGAACGCCGCGGTGCCGCCCGCTTTCTGAATTTGCGCAATAATGCTTAAAGTGAGGGTTGTTTTTCCGGAAGATTCGGGGCCGAAAACCTCAATCACGCGTCCGCGGGGAACTCCTCCCACGCCCAAGGCAAGGTCCAAGGATAAACATCCGGTCGGGATGACGTCAATGTCGGTTTTTACGCTGCCGTCGAGCTTCATAATCGAGCCCTTGCCGAATTGTTTTTCAATCTGGCTCAGGGCCAGTTCCAATGCTTTCTTGCGGTTATCCAGATCTGCCGTTGTTTTTTTTTGCTCCTTTTGCTCAGCCATAATATTCCTTTCGCTTAAGTAGTAATATGTATATAAAAATCAAAGGGGAAATTCTAGAAAATGTTTCTCATTTTATGAATGAGAAGGGGATTATACATGAGCCCGAAAGTATTGTCAATTATTTATCAGGGCCGGAAAACAGGCAAATCATAAGAAACAAACAATTTACGGAGGCTTGAAACGGCAAAAGGGTCAAACGGGGTTATGCGCGGAAAAAAAGATTGGCACAGGAAAGCGCGCAGATGGCGGCCGTTTCCACCTTGAGAGTTGTTTCTCCTAATGTGACCGGAATACAGCCTTTTTCCGCGGCGTGCGCGTATTCTTGGGGGGTAAAATCCCCTTCCGGCCCGATCAGAAAGGAAATGCCCTCGGGAGATTTCAATTCCTGAAAAGCATGCAAAATATTTTTACGGTTTCCCAGCAGGCTTGGAATGATGACTTGGGTCGTTTGGGTCAATTGGTCAATGGCGGACGCGAATTGGGTGACGGGATGAATTTTGGGGATCATGCTTCTTTGGGACTGTTTTGCGGCGTTGATAGCGACGGTTTGATAGCGCACAATCTTTTTTTCTGAGCGCCCGCCTTTAAGATCGATTTCGGTTCGGGCTGTCTTCATTGGGAGGATCTCATCAACGCCGAGTTCTGTCGCTTTCTCGATGATCCATTCAAACTTGGTTCTTTTGGGTAAGGCGCAAGCGAGGATGAGCGAAGGTCTTTTCTTCTGCAACTGTCGGGTGGAAGATATTAGGATTTCAGCCCGCTTGGAGGCGACGGTCAGCAAAGTTCCAGAAGCCTCGCCGCCCTTTCCGTCAAAAAGAACGACTGCGGCGTTCGGCTTGAGACGGAGCACATCACGCAGATGGTGGAGTTCGTCTTTATCGGTGATCAGGATCTTCTGAGAGGTAAAATCTGCTTGAGGGCAATAAAATCGGTGCATGGGTTTGGCGATGCTCATAATAATGCGACTCGTTTCCTCATGGTTCGAAGAAACGAGTCGCGGGATTAAATGGATCGAGGGGGAGTTGAACCCCCGGCCTCCTGATTGCGAACCAGGCGCTCTCCCAACTGAGCTACCGACCCATGTTTTATTCTCAGCCATGATATCAAATGTCAGGCAAAAATACAAGCAAAGCAAAAAGATAATTTTTATCCGCTTTGGCCCGGGGGGTGAATCTGCGAAGTCACGGTATAGGTGGGATTGATAATCGGATGGGCCGGGGGAGCGGAATTGCTCGAGTCATAAATGGCCGGAATGGTCAATTCAAGATGATCGAAACGCCCCGCATTCTCGACGATATTGGCGA
>JAKQAH010000078.1 GCA_029568545.1 Candidatus Omnitrophota bacterium | reverse complement strand
GTTAAGAAGGAAATGAGGGGATAACGATGGCGACTTTTGAATTAACCGGTTTTGCGGATGAGGCGGCCGTCAGCTTGCCTGATCAGATTGCCATATTAAAAGAAAACAACATGCGATATGTTGAATTGAGACAAATAGACGGGATGAACATCGGCTCTTTGACAGCAAAAAAGGCTAAAGAGATTGCCGTCCAGCTCGAGGATCATGGAATCGGAGTCTCCTGCCTGGGCTCTCCGTTAGGAAAAACGAAGCTGGATCAGCCATTTGAGCCAGTCCTGGAGATGCTTAAACGACTCTGCGAAAATGCTCACCTGCTCAAGACCCAAAGAATCCGAATTTTCAGCTTTTATTTACCTGAAGGTAAAAGCGCATCGGAGTGCCGGTCGGAGGTTATTGACCGGCTTGGTCAGATGTTGGATATAGCTGAGCAGGAAGACATCACGCTTTTGCATGAAAATGAACGCGATATCTATGGTGACACGAAAGAAAGATGCTTGGATCTTCACCGGGCCTTTGGTACGCGCCTGCGCGGCATCCTGGATCCGGCCAATTACCTTTTGGTTGGAACGGATCCGTTGGAAGCGATGCGTCAGCTGAATCCCTGGATCGATTATTTACATATTAAAGATGTGCGTTTACGTGATCGAAGAATTGTTCCAGCGGGCGCTGGCGACGGCAAAATACCGGACATTCTGAAAATCATGGCTCAGAAACCCGGTTTGCATTTCCTTTCGATCGAGCCCCATCTGACTTTATTTGCCGGCCGCGAATCGCTGGAAAAAGACCCCGGCGCAGCCGTTCCGGCAAGCGGGGATGATTATGTTTATGAGGATGGGCCCACGGCTTTTGCAGCGGCCGTAACGGCCTGTAGGAACCTGCTTTTACAAATCCCGGGGCAGAAAGAATAAAACAGCAAGAAGGTAAATATGCTCAGACAACAAGATCGTCTTTTTAGAGTTGGGCTTGCAGGTTGCGGTTCGATCGCGCCTTTGCACGTTCAAGGCATCAAAGCTTTAGATGATGCCGAACTGGTTGCTTTTGCCGATCCGGACCCAGGGGCGAGGGCCAGGCTTGTCGCCTATTCTCATGAGTT
>JAKQAH010000017.1 GCA_029568545.1 Candidatus Omnitrophota bacterium | reverse complement strand
TTTCCGTCATGATTTTTTTCCTTCTTTGGGGTTAAGAATCCAGTTGTCAATGCGCCAGAAAATCAAGGCGCCGACGGCCTGGCCGATGGGCAGGTTCAACCAGATCGGAAGGTTGCAGAAATGCTCCAGCGGCCACATAATGGCCAGCATAACCACTGAGCTGATTTGCCAGCGGGCGTGATATTTCAGATACCGGCTCATACCAGGTCCTTCACGTTGAAAATGGCGCAAACTTCGTCAGGATCAACCGTGGCGCCGGGAAGCTCCTCGGGCCGGATGATCCCGGCGTCTTTTTCGGCTTGATCGATCAAATCATTTACGAACCGAAGCATTTCGGCCCGATTCATAAAAGCTCCCATCGTCCCGCTTTTGGTTATTACGAGCACATGAATGTTGCGCCTCTTGCCGATGATGTCGGGGTTTTCGGGGGTAGGGGGAATTATCAAAATCTGAGAAGCATAAGGGTTTGCCGTCATATGGATACCTTTCTTATAAAGTAAGTAGTTAGGTTGACGAAAGGGCCTAAAACTGGCCCTATTCTTTTGTTGCAACCGGCTTTGCGTTGAGTTCTGCGGTTATTTCGTCAAAAATGCGCTGAAGCAGCGGCGTGCTGAGGGTTTTAAAATCAACATGGGCGATTCTGGACAAAAGCAGGGCGCGTTCATATTTTTCCATCCATTCGGGGGTTTCCAGATAATAGGAGCGATGCCCCCAGCGTTGATCTACACCTTTTGGGGAAAGAAAATGGCCGTTTGATTCTCTGGGGAAACGGAGCGTGACCCTTCCAGCTTCCACAATAGCCTGCGTCGGGGTGACGCGGGTGATCGTATATTTCGTTATCCGGGTCGAGTCCGACCATTCATCGCAATAAATATTCATTCCAACTTGAAGCTGCATGACATCCTCCTTTTAAAGCTTAACCAGCCTTTTAGTCTCGGGGCCGGTGGGGGGGATTGAAAGCTGAACCATAAGCTGCTGTTCGGTGATAATCGGAATGCCCAACTTTTCAGCCTTGGCTTTCTTCGATCCGGGCTTGTCTCCGCAAACCAGAAAATCGGTTTGTTTGGAGACAGAACCGCCGACGATGCAACCGGACCTGATAATTGCGCCTTCGATCTCTTTACGGGGTTCGGAGAGCGTTCCGGTGATAACGTAAGTCTTGCTGTGTCTGGCTTTAACCTTCGCCTTGGGTTTCTGAGGGTAGCGGATTTTGACGGCGGCAAGCCATCTGGGCAGTTTCTCGGCCGCTTCAAGGGCAAGAAGCCCCTGCCCAATGCTCTCGGCAACGGCATTGCCAAGCCCTTCGATAGAGGCCAGCCTGATTATTCCAAAGCTGGACGGGATCGTCTTTACAACTCCCATCAAATCAAGAATATCGATAAAATTTTTAGCGATCAGCTTTGATGCATGATGCCCGAGCAAGGGAATGTTCAAGCCCATCAGAAACCGCTCAAAGTTGATGATTCTTCGGGATTGAATGGCGGCGACCAGTTTGGCGGCGGATTTTTCTCCGATTCCATCAAGGCCAAGAAGATCGGCTTCAGTCAGCTTGAAAATATCGTAGGGTTCTTCGACCAAAGCGCGTTTAACGAGCATTTCGGCCAGCTTCTCTCCAAATCCGTCGATATTATAGACATCCCGCCTGACAAAATGCTGCAACCAGGCGATTCGGCGACCGGGGCAGGCACTGTTGGGGCAACGAATGGCAACGGCGTCTTCTTCTTTGGCAAGTGTCGTCCCGCATTCGGGGCATACTTTTGGGCGGTTAAGCGGGGCAGCATCTGCCGGCCTTTTGGAAAGGTCAACGCCGGTGATTTCGGGAATTACATCTGCTGCGCGGCGGACGCAAACTGTATCGCCGATTTGAACATCCAACCGTTCTACCTGATCGAAATTATGGAGACTGACTCTCGATATAGTCGTCCCGCCGATGGATACCGGCTCCAGCAAAGCGACCGGCGTTATGGTTCCTGAACGGCCAACCTGGAAATCAACGCCCCGCAAAAGCGTCGTCTTTTCTTCTGCGGGGAATTTATAAGCGGTGGCCCAACGCGGAGCATGAGAAGTCGCCCCGAGCTTTTTTTGAAGATCGAGATTATCGACTTTTATGACTACGCCGTCGATCTCAACAGGCAGGGTTTGCCGTTCTTCATGCATCGTTTTAATAAAGGGACCGATTATTTTGACAGAACCTGTGCTGACCGCTAAGGTGCGGGAGGTTTTAAAGCCCAAATCACCAAGGGTTTTAAGAGCCTGATACTGCCCTGACATCTCACGATTTTCCATCCCGTAAGCGTAAAAATCCAAACATCGTGCTGCGGTATCGCGGGGATCAAGCTGCTTCAATCCTCCGGCAGCAGCATGGCGGGGGGTCGCCCACGGGGAATCTCCGGCGGCAACACGCTGGGCGTTCAACCTGGCAAATGTTGCTTTTTCCATAACGACCTCGCCGGTTACGGTAAGCGCTCCTCCGATGACTTTCAGCGGGACCGACCTGATCGTTCGGACATTGGCGGTAACGTCTTCTCCGATAAGCCCGTCTCCTCGGGTGCTCGCTGATTCAAAAAATCCATCGGCGTCGTATTGGATTTTAACGGCCAGCCCGTCGAACTTGGGCTCGGCGGTGTAAACAATGGAATCCGGGTTTGCTGCGCTCCTTTGGATTCTTGCATGAAACGCCAGCGTCTCCTTGAGATCGAAAATATTGTCCAGAGACAGCATCGGGGTTCCATGATGGATTTTTTTGAATCCCTCGCTGGCGGGGGCGCCGACTCTCTGGGTCGGGGAATCGGGAGTTACAAGTTCAGGATATGCCCGCTCAAAAAGCACCAATTTCTGGTACAGTTCGTCATACAGGGCATCGCTCATTATCGGTTTGGAATCGATATAATAAGCGACGCCGGCGGCGTTCAGCCTCGCCTTTAATTCTTCGACCTGTTTTGTAATGGATTTGTCTGCTGTCATTGTCATATGCGGCTCCTTGTTTTTGAGGTTTTATAACCCCCTATAAAAGAAATATTTTTGGAAAAAGATGCTATCCCAGGAACCGGGCAAGGGCTTCAGGGCGGTGCGTCAGAAAGAACTGGCAAATCGCTTTCGCCTCGGCAAGAAGCCGGTTTTTCCGAAGATAAACGCAAAATGAAAGCGGGCCTCTTTCCGATCCACATTTATCGGCAAAGTCTTCACAGCATTTCAAAAAACGGGTCGGGTGTGACATTTGGGAGGCGAACTTTTCCAGATTGAATCCAAGGTCTGTACTCAGAACAGCGATTTTTTCCGACATAACGACTATCCTTTCTTGTTTTAAGGGGTGATAACACCCGATGGTTTGAATGTAAATAATTACTTTCAATTTATTTGCAAAGCCTGCTTAAAGCGGCGGTCAGCTTGTCGATTTTTTCAATCGACACGGCTGCTTCAATATATTTAGGAGTATCAGGGCATTCATCGGGGTCCAGTGATCCGGGCAACTGGGCGATTAAAACTTCTTTCGACACGGCCAACCGCATTCCGGCGGC
>JAKQAH010000186.1 GCA_029568545.1 Candidatus Omnitrophota bacterium | reverse complement strand
ATGCCTGACTGACAAACACCGAAATCGCGCCCGCAATAAAAAATGCCGGGACGAGACACAAAAGCACATGCTCCCGGGCATACCATTTGACAAGCGCCAACGCCTCAAATATCGCGTTAGTAAATCTTAGATTCTCTAGGGGAAGATAAAAACACGCCAAAAAAACCGCTGCAATGTAAAAAGCGTTTCTCCCTTCTTTCATTTTTTTCCTCCTCCGACGATCTTGCAACAACCGCCTTCGATCCTTATCGCCTTGATATTCACTAAAGCGTCCGCGAGTTTTTTCTGGGCCGAGGTCAGCATACGGGAAAACGTCGGACGGGATATTCTCATCTTCTTGGCGGCTTCGTCCTGAAGCCGTTCCTCGAACCACGCAAGCCGGACAGCCTCAAATTCATCCATCGAAAGGCTGACCCCTTCAAGGCTATCGAGAGCTTTGCCCTTGGGGCGGAAGCACCTTTCCCCGGGCTCGCATCTTACCCATCTCGTTTTTTTGGGCCGCATGAACGCTCCTTGAGGTTATGAACATATGTTCATAACCATTTTATCAGGAACCGTTCCGTTGTCAATTCCTGTTTTGTCCGGAAGTTTCGGGAAATCGTTATATCAAATAAAAAGGAGCCCGTTATGATTTGGGCTCCCCTGCCTGTATTTCTATATCAAAAAGATGCGCGCGGCCAAATATGGCGGTTAGATATAGCCGTCGCTTTTATTTTCCAGATATTCCCAGCGCTCATACGCCTGAAGCAATTCGTCCACTAATGAAGAGATCCTGGCCTGCGCTATCTCAACTTTCTTTGGATTTTTTTGATAGAGCTCCACGTCCTCTAAGATCCTGGCCACTTCTTCCTGTTCGGCCTCAAGCGCTTCGATCTTTTGTGGTAACTTTTCCAATTCCTTCTGTTCTTTGAAAGATAACTTGCATGCTTCGGGAGATAGAACTGATGGAACAGCCGGATTCCCATCAGCCGCCTGTTTCTTGCCGGGCAAAGTTTCAGGCGCGCGCTGAGCCAGCCAATCGTCGTATCCGCCGGGATAGGAATAAACGTTCCCGTTGCCTTCAAAGACGATCGTCGATGTCACGACATTATTCAAGAACGCCCGGTCATGGCTGACCAGGACCAACGTCCCGGAATATTCCATCAAGATCTCTTCCAGAAGCTCCTGGGTCTCAAGGTCCAGGTCATTGGTAGGCTCATCCATGATCAGGAAATTGGACGGCTTGGTAAAAAGGCGCGCCAAGAGCAGGCGGTTCCGTTCGCCGCCGGAAAGGACCTGGATCGGGGTCTGGACCCGCTCCGGCGTAAAAAGAAAATCCTGCAAATAGCCGATCACGTGCCGCGGCTTGCCGTTGATCATCACCGTCTCACCGCCGCCCTGGGTTACATTCTGAATAACAGTCTTTTCATAATCCAATTGCTCCCGCAGCTGATCGTAGTAAGCGATCTGAAGATTGGTCCCGATCTTGATCGTTCCTTTTTCGGCGGGAAGCCCGCCGGTCAGGATGCGCAACAGCGTCGTCTTGCCGCTTCCGTTCGCGCCGATGACGCCGATCTTGTCGCCTCGCATGATCCGCACAGAAAAATCCCGGATGATGCAACGGTTTCCGTAACTAAAGCCCAGATGTTCGGCCCTGATCACTTGCCGTCCGGAAATTTCGGCTTCCTGCGCCTGAAGGCGCACCTTGCCGATCTGATCGCGCTGGGCTCGCTTCTCTTCGCGCAATCGCTCCAAAACTTTGACCCGGCCCTCATTGCGCACCCGGCGGGCTTTGACGCCTTTGCGGATCCAAATTTCTTCCTCGGCGAGTTTCTTATTAAAATGGGAACGCTGGGCCTCCTCAATATCGAGTGTGGCCTGTTTTTGCTTAAGAAATGTCTGGTAATCGCAGGCCCAGCTAAAGATTTTTCCGCGGTCCAGCTCAATGATCCGCGTGGCAAGATGCTGCATGAACATCCGGTCATGGGTCACAAAAAATAACGTGCCCGGATAATCTTTCATGAAGGCTTCCAGCCAATTGATGGTATCGATATCCAGATGGTTCGTCGGCTCATCGAGCAAGAGGACTTCCGGCTTGACCACCAGCGCCCTGGCCAGAAGGGCCCGGCGTTTTTGCCCGCTGGATAACATTTCAAAAAGGCTTTCACCGTCGAGCTTCATTTGGGAAAGAACATACTCAACCTCATTGTTTAAGTCCCAGCCGTCGGTGTGGTCCAGCTCTTCCTGAAGGCGGCTGAGTTCCTTCATCAATGCGGGCGTTTCTCGGGCATGCAACTCGTGCGTGACGTGGTGATAATCGCTTAAGAGCTGGGCGCGTTCGCCAAGGCCGGCAAAAACAACATCAAAGACCGTTCCCTGGATATCTTGAGGAACCTCCTGCGGCAAATGATTGATCTTAATGCCTTTTTGGACGGTGACCTCTCCTTCGTCGACGCCGATCTGCCCGGACATAACCTTCATGAGGGTGGTTTTGCCCGCCCCGTTGCGGCCCAGCAAGGCAACGCGCTGGCCGGATTCCAGATTCAAGCTGACTTTATCAAAAAGAAGCGGCCCGCCGAACGCCAAGCTGATTTCCTGTAAACTGATCAATGCCATGATACACTTTTCCCTTTGAATGAAGATAAAACGAAATGGTCGGATAAGAATCGAGGGGATTCTCGGAACGCCGGGAAAATCTGAAGCCGTTTATCCGCGGTCTTTTTGCTTATAAGAAAACGGGCGGCTTTTTTTGCCGAACCATTTTTCTTTGCCGCCGTGCCGGCCCTTTGAATGGGCGCCTTGGCCCGGATCGCCTTCCTGAGACCGGCCGAAAGATTTCTTGTGATAACCGAATTTGCGGTTTTCCTCGCCTTGCGGCCTGTCCGCATGCCGGCCCGGATAATACTTCTTTTCTCCGGATAGACGGTCTTGCCCCCGCTCAGAACGGTGATGCGAATGGCCAAACGGCCGGAAAGATTTGGAAGAATAATTCTCGCTGCCGGCCTTTGTTTCGGATTGACGGATCAACGTGTCTATCTTTTTTTCGAGGAAACTAACCTGCTGTTGCAGCCTCTTAATCAAGAACACCACATCCTGTTCGGAGGGCGCTGGAAGCATGCCTTCATTATCCTGAAACTTTTTTTCGCTCATTCTCTCCTGATCTTTCTCCGGGAACGATGGCCCCGGATCAACAGACATTATTCTAACATGGGCCGGACGGCTGACCGTCCGGCACATCAGTAATGGTAATCAACAAGTTTGCTGAAGTGCTCGGGAACGCGCGCTTCAAACGTGAGCCGCTCTTTGGTAAATGGATGCTGAAAAGAAATGGCCTTTGCGTGCAGGGCCAGGCGCCCATGCTTCGCGCCGCTTTTGCCGTATTTCCTATCGCCCACCACAGGATGCCCTTGGTCCGCAAAATGCACCCGGATCTGATTTTTCTTCCCGGTCAAAAGATTGATTTTGATCAGGCTGAACGCGCTTGTTTCTTTGAGCACCGTATAAGCGGTGCGGGCCAATTTCCCTTTTGCGCTGTCCGCAGTTGAATGCATTATATACTCATCATCTTCAAATAAATAGCTTGAAATCGTTCCGGTCTTTTGAGCAAGCTGCCCCTCCACAACGGCATAATACGTTTTTTCCGTATCCATCCAATGGTCTTTCAAGAAACTTTGCGCTTGTTCCGTCTTCGCGAAGATCAGGACTCCCGACGTGGCTTGATCTAACCGATGGACCACATAAACGCATTTCCGCGATCTCGGATTCCCTTTGCGGACATATTCATTAAGAGCGGAATGGATGGTCTTCTCCTTGTTCCACAGCGCGGCAACCGTCAAGAACTCCGGGGCCTTATTCCCTACAATAATATCCCGGTCCTCATACAGGATCTCAAACCCTTTGGGCTGATATTTCTTGGGTATCTTTTTTTTCTCGGGCGTCATTTGATAGAATGATTATTTTATTAACCAAGGGAAATATCCCGGAGACGAAAAACCCTCATCCGAATGCGGCTCATTGGAGCCTCAATCCGCATGAGGGCGATATCTGGGATCGGTTCATCACCGCTTTTCGAACTTGTTTATTACTAAATTAAGTCCCGTGTCTTCTAATTCCTTCTATTTTTGAAGAGCTCAAGCAACTGAAAAACACGATAGGCCTTCAACTTTTCCTCTGGCCCCCCAGGGAAATCCATGTTTGGGGAATCAAACAGTTGAGCTTTGTCCTCTTCTGAGTAATTGGCAGCAAACCAATCTTCCATCAAAGATTGCAGCACCCTTTCCTCTGCGCCACCAACGGGAACAGCTAAAGCCCCCTCAAGACTAGGATGAATAGCCTTGAGAAAGACATGGGGCGGGGTATAATCTTCTACTGTCTGCATCCTCCCATCAAAACAAAACTCAAAGTTAACGCCTTTGCTGTCCAACAACGTAACCCCTATTGTTCCGCCGTCCCGGGCCATATCGATCCATAATATTTTTATCGGTGCCGTCAGCACAATTTTTTCGTCTGGCAGCTCTATGATATAGTCATTTGCCGCCTCCGCTAAAGGACTACTGACGAGTAATAGGATAACTAGTCCTATGAGAAGAAAGAAGACTCTTTTTGGCATACCATTCCCCTAGAAAGATGAAATTGTTAATACTGCCATAGACATTCTTTTTTTTATTTTAATGCAGGGTTTATTCGGGATCCTGAAACTTTCGAAAAATCGATTGTTTTT
>JAKQAH010000185.1 GCA_029568545.1 Candidatus Omnitrophota bacterium | reverse complement strand
TACAAAGTATTAAACCATCAGCACGCCCCGGAAATTGATCTTTACCTATCGCGGATAGCCGGCAAAGCCGTCAAGGTCAATTTCGTGCCGCATTTATTGCCGGTCAACCGAGGCATTCTGGAAACAATTTATGTTCAATCCGACCATAAATTCTCTTTGAGCGCGCTGCATAAGACGTATCAGCGATTTTACAAAACCGAGCCCTTTGTCCGCATTCTTCCGCTGGAACAACAACCCGAGCTGCGAAGCGTTGTCGGAACGAACATATGCGATATCGGCTTAGCCTTAAGCCCGGATAAAAGCTTGCTGGTCATAACAAGCGCCATCGATAACTTGGTCAAAGGCGCCGCCGGACAGGCCATCCAGAATATGAATATCATGTTCAGCTTCAAGGAAACCGCAGGCCTCGAATAGAAAGGCAAGGAATGAAGATCGTCCGCGCAGGAGGAATTACCAGCCCGAAAGGTTTTAAGGCCAACGGCCTGTGCTGTGGCATTAAATCAACAGGAAAACTTGACCTTGGCCTGATCGCCAGCGATTGTCTGGCTGTCAGCGCTTCCGTTTTCACAAAGAACTCCGTTAAAGCCGCCCCATTGCTGGTCAGCCAAAAACATGCGCGGCACAATAAAATCCTGGCCATTGTCGCCAATAGCGGAAATGCGAATTGTTTTACAGGAAAATTCGGCATGATCTATGCCGAGCGCACCGCTCAGATCATCGGGAAACTGCTCAAAATTCCCAAAGAAAATGTCATTGTGGCATCCACCGGGATTATTGGCAAGCCGTTACCTTTTAAAAAGATCGAGGCAGCGGCGCCGGAACTTGTGAGGGGATTGAGCGTCAACGGCGGCAAAAACATGGCGAAGTCTATCCTGACAACGGATCTGGGAACAAAAGAGAAGGCCGTATCGATCACGATCGGCGGAAAAAAAGTCACCATCGCCGGCTGCGCCAAAGGCTCGGGGATGATTGCTCCCAATATGGCCACCATGCTGGGATTTATTACCACGGACGCCGCGATTACCGCAGCAATGTTAAAGAATGCGTTTAAAACAGCGATCGATCAGTCTTTCAACTGCATTACGATCGACGGATGCATGAGCACCAATGACATGGTCACGGTCCTGGCGAACGGTCGCGCGCAAAACAAAACGATCTCGAAAAAAGGAAAAAATTTCGATGCCTTCGCCAAAGCCCTTGCGTATGTTTGCCTTGATCTCGCGAAAAAGATTGTCATTGACGGTGAGGGCGCAACCAAATTCATTGAAATTCACTGCGTCGGCGCCAGGAATTACGCGCAGGCGAAAAAAGTCGGATTGGCCATCGCCAATTCCAATCTGGTGAAGACAGCCGCCTCGGGAAGCAACCCCAACTGGGGCCGCGTCGCGGCGGCGGCCGGTTCTTTGGGGATGGCCCCTATTACGGAAAAAAACCTGAAAATCAAATTCAGCCCGTTTTATAAAAAAGAAATCCAAATTTCGGTCGACCTTAATCTCGGGACCGCCCAAGCGACCATTTACACCTCCGATCTATCGGTGGAATATATCAACATCAATAAAAGGTACAGCTAATGGAAGATATTATCCGAAAAGCCAACATCCTCATCGAGGCCATTCCTTATATCCATGATTTCCGCCGCAAGGTCTTCGTGATCAAATACGGCGGCAGCATTCTGGACAATGAGGCGATCCGCAAGAACGTCCTGGAAGATATCGTGTTTTTAAGTTTTGTCGGCATCCGGACCATTTTGATCCATGGGGGAGGGCCGCATATCAGCGCCCGCATGAAAGAAGCGGGGATCAAGTCCGAATTCCACGACGGCATACGCGTCACGGATAAGCAAACGCTGACCATCGTCAGCGAAGAGCTTGGCAAACTGAACGCCAAGATCGTCAAGGAAATCAAAGACCTCAAAGGCGACGTTACAGGCCTCAAAGGCGACGAAAATATTATTTACGTTGAAAAACGCAAAGCCGCCAAGGACCTCGGTTTTGTCGGAAGCGTTACATCGATCAACGAAGAGGCCCTTCAGACCCATTTGCAACGCGGCCATATTACCGTGCTTTCCCCGATGGGCATCAGCGTCGAAAAGCAGCAGCACAATGTCAATGCCGATGAGGTAGCCAGCGCGATCGCCGCATCCTTAAAGGCTGAAAAACTTGTGCTCTTGACCAATGTCCAAGGGGTCATGCGGCAAACCGATGATGCCGATTCTCTGATATCCAGTCTGACCGTGGATCAGATCGACGAGCTGATCAAGAACAATATCGTCCAGGGCGGGATGATCCCGAAAGTGGGCGCCTGCATCGAGGCCTTGAACGGAGGCGTCAAGAAAACACACATCATCGACGCCCGCATCCAGCATGCCCTGTTGCTGGAGATCTTCACGGACCGCGGGATCGGAACCCAGATCGTCAAATGAAAAAAAACGATATCCTTAAAGATTACGACAATTACATTCTTTCGACCTACAGCCGCATCCCGGGCATTTTCGTCAAAGGCAAAGGGATGGACCTGTTCGACATCGACGGAAAGAAATATTTGGATTTCTTTCCCGGATGGGGCGTGAACAATATCGGCCATTGCCATCCGAAAGTCATGGCTGGCGTTCGGGACCAAGTTTCAAAATTGATCCACGTCCCGAATAACTTCTATCATCCCAACCAGGTCAAACTGGCCAAAGAGATCATCCGGCACGCCTTTCCGGGAAAAGTCTTTTTCGGCAACAGCGGAGCCGAAGCGTGCGAAGCGGCCATCAAGTTTTCGCGTTTATACGGCAAGAACAGCGGCCGCCATGAAATCATCACCATGAAGAACTCCTTCCATGGGCGAACGCTGGGGGCCTTGGCCGCGACGGGCCAGGAAAAATACCAGCAGGGGTTTCATCCCCTTCCCGAAGGATTCAAATGCGTGGCCTTCAACGATATCGCCGCCCTGAAAAGCGCGGTCGGCCCCAAAACAATCGCCATTATGCTTGAATTGGTCCAAGGCGAGGGAGGAATTAACATTGCCGGCAAGGATTATATCGCCCAAATCCGAGAGCTGTGCGATCAAAAGGATATTTTACTGATTTTCGACGAAGTGCAAACCGGCATGGGCCGCACCGGGACCATGTTCGCGTTTGAGCAATATAGCATCAAGCCCGACCTGATGATGCTGGCCAAATCCTTGGGCGGCGGATTGCCGATTGGCGTTCTCGTCGTCAAAAAATCGATCGCTGATATTTTCAAGCCCGGCATGCACGCCTCAACATTCGGGGGAAGCCCGTTAGTGTGCAAAGCCGCGTTAGGCGCGTTCAAGGCCATCGCCGCTGACAAGATGCTGAAGAACGTCAAGGTCATGGGACCCTATATCATGGACGAGTTGAACAAGCTGAAAGAAAAGTTTTCCTGCATTACCGATGTCCGCGGCCTCGGGCTCATGATCGGCGTCCAGCTCAATATCGAAGGCAAGATCGTCTTTGAGGAATGCTTTAATAACGGTCTGATCATCAATTGCACGCAAGGGAACATCCTGCGGCTGATGCCGGCGCTGACCGTAACGCGAAAAGAAGCCAACAAGGCTTTACACATTTTAACAAAAGTCCTGGAGAACGTATCCGCTAAGGAGCAGAACAAATCATGAAACGCGACCTCTTGAGCCTGCAAGACCTGAAAAACAATGAGCTCGTCGAGCTCTTAGAGCTGACCGAGCAGCTGAAGCAGGACTGCCATCAGCTCAACAACCAGCTTAAAGGCAAAACAGTCGCCTTGGTCTTCCAGAAACCGTCTAACCGCACACGCGTATCGTTTGAAGTCGGGGTCTTTCAGTTAGGAGGCAATTGTTTATATCTGGGGCCGGATGAGATCAATTTGGGCGTGCGCGAATCAACGGCTGACGTCGCAAAAACATTGTCCCGCTATCTTGATGGGATCGTTGCTCGCACCTTCACGCACCAGGACGTGATCGATCTGGCCCAGCATGCCAGCGTTCCGATCATTAACGGGTTGTCTGACCTGTTCCATCCTTGCCAGGCCCTGGCCGACCTTTTTTCAATCAGGGAAAAGTTTGGAAAAACAGAAGGGCTGACCCTGGCTTTTGTTGGCGACGGAAACAACGTGTGCCATTCGCTGCTGTTAGGATGCGCTAAAGTCGGGATCAACATGAACGTTGCAACACCGCCGAACTACGAACCGCAAAAAGATATTGTCGCGATCGCGCAAAAATACGCGAAAGAAACCGGCGCAAAAATCACTTTAACCCATTCCGCTCAGGACGCCGTGAAAAAGTCCGACATTATCTATTCCGACGTCTGGGTCAGCATGGGGCAGGAAGAAGAATCCGTAAAACGGCTCAAGGATTTCGCCGGATACCAGATCAACGCGGACCTGGCCCGATCAGCGAACAAAGATTATATTTTCATGCATTGCCTGCCGGCCCATCGCGGGCAGGAAGTGACGACCGATATCATTGACGGCCCGCATTCGATCGTTTTCGACCAGGCTGAAAACCGATTGCACACACAAAAAGCGATTTTGATTTTTTTGCTTGCAGAAAAACCATAATATGGCCGAATTCGTCATCCTAAAGGAGTTCTTGCAGCGCCACGATGCGGAGATGATCAAAAACCTGTTAGAAGAAAATGGCATTAAAAGCATCGTTCAAGCCGATGATTGCGGAGGGTTGCGGCCCTTTTTATCCTTTGGCTGCACGATCAAACTTAAGGTTGACATCTCCGATGCCGAAGAAGCCCGAATTATTTTGAATGCACTTGAAGAAAAATAAGATCGTGAAATCCAATTAATGTTGAGGAGCGTTTGATGAAAAAAGTTGTTTTAGCTTATTCCGGCGGCTTGGATACATCCTGCATCATTCCTTGGCTCAAAGAACGGGGCTATCAGACAATCGCGTTTATCGCCGATCTCGGCCAGGGCGACGACTTCGGAAAGATCAAAAAACGCGCCTTGAAAACCGGCGCTTCCAAAGTCTATTGCCTGAATCTGCAAAATGAATTCATCACGGAGTACGCTTTCCCCGCGTTAAAAGCCGGCGCCGTTTATGAAAATAAATATTATCTTGCCTGCGCCTTATCGCGGCCGATCATCGCTAAACATCAGGTCCTGATCGCCCAAAAAGAAAACGCGGACGCCGTCGTCCACGGCTGCACCGGGAAAGGCAATGATCAAGTGCGTTTTGAGGTCACCGCGCGGTTATTGAACCCGAAACTTGAAATTATCGCGCCGGTACGGACATGGGAGTTCAAGACGCGCGAGGATGAGATCGATTACTTAAAGTCCAAAGGCATTGTGCTGCCGATTTCCAAGAAAAAACCGTACAGCATCGATACGAATATTTACGGGCGCGCCATCGAATGCGGGATCCTTGAGAATCCTTGGACCGAGCCTCCCGAAGACATTTATGCCATGACCGTCAGCCCGCAAAAAGCGCCCAACACGCCGACCTATATGACCATTGATTTCGTCAAAGGGTTGCCGACGAAAATCAACGGCAAGACCTATGCGCCGGTCGCCTTGATCAAAAAACTCAATGAGCTCGGAGGGAAGAACGGGATCGGGCGCGTCGATATGATCGAGAACCGTCTGGTCGGGATCAAGTCCCGGGAGACCTACGAGAATCCGTCCGGAACGATCCTGCACACCGCATTGCAAGACCTGGAATGCTTGGTGCTCGACCGCGACACGATGCAGCATAAACGGGCCTTGTCGCAGAAATATGCCGAATTGACCTATAACGGCCTTTGGTTCACGCCGCTCAAAGCCGAGCTGGACGCGTATTTCGATAAAGTCCATCAGAAAACAACGGGAACAGTCCGGTTAAAATTAATTAAGGGGAATTGCATCGTTGTCGGACGCAAATCGCCGCATTCCCGCTATAAGGAAAAGCTGGCCACATACGGGAAACATGACGTTTTTGACCAAAAGCAGTCCGAAGGGTTCGTGAAACTTTGGGGCATGCCGTTCCAGTCCTAACAGGAGAGGGCACCATGAAAAAACTCTGGGGAAGCCGTTTTGAAGGCAAGACCGATCAGTTAGCCGACCGTTTCAGTTTCAGCATCGCTTATGATCACCGTTTGGCAAAATATGACATTATGGGCAGCCTTGCCCACGCCCGGATGCTTGGAAAATGCAAGATCATCAGTCAAGCGGACGCCAAAAAGATCGTTGCCGGTTTAAAGAAAATCGGCAAGCAGATTGATCACGGAACGTTTAAGTTCGACCCCCAAGCGGAGGATATCCACACTTATATCCAGTCGGAACTCCGGAAGATCATCGGTTCTGCCGCCGATAAGCTGCATACGGCCCGGTCGCGCAATGACCTGATCGTCCTGGATATGAAGCTCTTCTGCATGGTTGAGCTCATCACAATCGTTAATGCCGTCGCGCTATTGCAGAAAGCGATCCTGGAATTCGCGCAGAAAAACAAAGATATTATCATGCCGGCGTATACACACCTGCAGCAAGCCCAGGTTGTGTTGCTGGCGCATCACATGCTGGCCTACATCGAGATGTTGGAGCGCGATAAAGGGCGCTTGATGGACGCGTTCGAGCGCGCCGATGCCATGCCGCTGGGAAGCTGCGCCCTATCGGGAACTTCTTTGCCGACCGATCGGGATTTTGTCGCGAAGGAACTGGGGTTCAATGCCGTCACGCGCAACAGCATCGATTCTGTCAGCGACCGGGATTTTATCGTCGAGAGCCTTTCGCATTTGGCGATCTTGGGCATGCATTTTTCGCGGATCGCCGAAGACTTGATTCTCTGGGCCACCCGCGAATTCAACTTCATTAACATCGACTGGTCTATGTGCACCGGCTCATCGATCATGCCGCACAAGAAAAACCCGGATATCTTGGAGTTGATCCGAGGAGAAACAGCAGGGCTTTACAGCAATTTAAACGAGCTGCTGGTCCTCTTGAAGGGGCTGCCTCTTACCTATAACCGAGACCTACAATTGGACAAACCGGCGCTCTTCCAATCGGTCGACAAAGTCAAAGAGATGCTTGCTCTTCTGGCAAAATTATTTTCCGGCCTTCAGGTCAATAAATCTACCGTGAAACGCCGGATCAGCGATGAAGCCCTGTTTTCCGTGGATATCATGGAATATCTGATCCAAAAAGGCGTTGCCTACCGCGAAGCTCATGACATTGTCGGGAACATGATCCGGCAATGCACGGACAAGGGAAAGAAAATCGCGGATTTAACGGAAGGGCAATTAAAGAATTTCTGTCCGAAGTTCAGTCCGGACGTAAAAAAACTTTTAAACCCGGAAATGTCTGTTAAAATCAAAAAGTCCTTGGGATCGACCAATCCCGCATCTGTGGAAAAACAGATCGCAAAATGGAAAAAGTTTCTCCATGCATGATTTTAAATTCAAGAATAATGAGCTTCATTGTGAGTCGGTCAAGGTCAGCACGATCGCCAAAAAGGTAGGCACGCCGTTCTACCTTTACAGCCATCATACGCTGGTCGACCATTTCACAAAGATCCAGCGCGCCTTCGCCAGCGTCCATCCGATTATCTGCTTTGCCATGAAGGCCAATGATAATTTGGCCGTACTCACGACCTTGGCAAACCAAGGGGCCGGATTCGACATCGTTTCGGTGGGCGAGCTTAAGAAAGCCCTCATGATCGGCGCCGATCCGCAAAAGATCGTTTTCGCATCCGTCGGCAAAACAGAAGAAGAGATCACGTTTGCCATGAAATCCAATATCCTGCTGTTCAACGTCGAATCGCTTCCCGAACTGGAAGAGATCAACCGCATCGCGAAAAGATTGCAGAAGCGTCCCCGCATCGCCCTGCGGCTCAACCCGGATGTTGAAGCGGCAACGCATGCGCGCATTACGACCGGAACGCTGAAGAACAAGTTCGGCATCGATTTACGAACAGCCCGGAAGATCATGAAATCAAGAAGAAAATACCCGCATCTTTGTTTCAGCGGGCTTCACGTGCATATCGGCTCACAGATCATCACAAGCGCTCCGTTTATCCGGGCGATCAAGAGGATCCTGGCTTTCGTTGAGGATCTGCGCCATGATGGCATCGCCCTGGAATATCTTGACATCGGAGGCGGCCTGGGGATCATTTACAAGGACGAAAAGCCCCAGACAGCCCAGAATTTTGCTGACGCCATCTTGCCGTATTTGAAAAAGACAGATCTTAAGATCATCATGGAGCCGGGAAGATTCATTGTCGGGAATGCCGGCATTTTCGTGACCAAAGCGCTCTATCTCAAAGATAACGGCGTTAAGAAATTTCTGATCGTTGACGGGGGCATGAACGATCTGGTGCGTCCAACGATGTATGACGCTTACCACGAAATCGTGCCGCTGAAAAAGACAAATGCAAAACGGGCCAAGATGGATGTGGTCGGTCCGATCTGCGAAAGCGGGGACTTCTTCGCCAAAAGCCGCGTGCTGCCTATGGTCAACAATGGCGACTTGCTGGCGATCATGAGCGCCGGCGCCTACGGCTATGTCATGTCCAGCAACTACAACGTCCGCGGACGTAGCCCGGAAGTCATGGTCAAAGGGAATAAATTCGCGATCACCAAGCCGCGGGAAACATTCCGGGATCTTATCCGCGGAGAAACAGTGCCGAAGTTTATAAGATGAAAAAAATAACTTTTACAAAAATGGCCGGCGCGGGAAATGATTTTATCGTCATTGAAGCCTGTCCGGGGATCAACGTCAAGAAGCTCGCGATCGCTGCGTGCCACCGCACCAACGGAATCGGCGCCGACGGATTATTGATTTTAGGCAAGTCCAAGAAGGCCGACTACCGCATGCGCATCATCAATGCCGACGGATCAGAAGCGGAGATGTGCGGCAACGGGGCCCGTTGCATGGCCGCCTACATCGTTCGCCATCTGAGGCCAAAGAAAAAACTTTTTTCCATCGAAACCATGGCGGGCATCATCCTTGCCGAGGCCTCCGGAGAAGCCGCGCATGTGCGCTTAAGCGATCCGAAAGATTTCCGCGCCCGTATCCCCCTCGATGTTTCCGGCCGCACGATCCGCGTGAGCTCGATCGATACCGGCGTTCCCCACGTGGTCGTTTTCGTGGACGCGTTAAAGAAAATCCATGTCGCCGAAATCGGCCGTCGCATCCGTTACCATAGCCGATTCAAACCCCGAGGGACCAATGTCAATTTCGTCGAGCAGGTAAAATGCGACCTCGCAGATGTCCGGACCTACGAGCGCGGCGTCGAGAATGAAACCAGGGCCTGCGGCACCGGCAGCGTTGCTTCAGCGATCATCACGTACCTGAAATCCCATCCGGATGTAAAACAAGCAAAAAAAGCCGCCATGCGCGTCAAGACAGCGGGAGGCGAAATATTGAAAGTGACGTTCGATCTCGAAAACAACAAGGTCTCGAACGTCTGGTTAAAGGGAAGCGCCAACTTTATAGCGAAGGGGGAGTACTATGTTTAACGGGGCTATTGTTGCCATCGTTACGCCATTTAAGAACAGCTCAGTAGACGAGAATAAGCTCCGCGAACTTGTCGAATTCCAGATCGAGAACGGCATCAGCGGCATCGTGCCCTGCGGAACCACCGGCGAATCGCCGACGCTCGATAATGAAGAGCATGTCCGTGTCATTGAGATCTGCATCGAAACAGCAAAAAAAAGGGTTCCGATCATTGCCGGCACGGGATCCAATTCGACGGCCGAAGCCATCGCCTTGACCAAGCATGCAGCGGAACTCGGCGCTGATGGCGCCCTTGTTGTGACGCCTTACTACAATAAACCGACACAAAAGGGCCTCTACCGCCATTTCAAGGCCATCGCCGATAACTGCGATATCCCGATCGTTCTCTATAATATCGAAGGGCGGACGGCGAGAAATATCGACACGGATACCGTCGCCAAACTGTCCAAAGACTGTAAGAACATCGTCGGCGTCAAGGAAGCCTCGGGCTCGCTCGCACAGGCCAAGGCCGTCCACGAAGCCTGCGGGAAGAATTTCGTCATTTTATCCGGCGACGATGCCCTGACCCTGCCGATGATGGAATTGGGCGGCGTCGGCGTGATCTCGGTCGTCGCGAACATCGTCCCCGGCGATGTCGTCGCCATGATCAACGCCTTCAACGCCGGGAAAAAGAAGAAGGCCCTGGAGATCGATGCCAAGCTCGCGCCTCTCGTCAAAGCCATGTTCATCGAAACAAATCCTATCCCCGTCAAAACGGCCATGGGATTGCTGGAAATGTGTTCGGACGAATTGCGCCTTCCGTTGTGCGAAATGGATGCCATCAATATCGAAAAATTAAAACTAGCCATGAACAACTACGGCCTTTTGAAAGGACAACCCGCATGATCACACTTGCCGTAAGCGGCTGTCAGGGGCGCATGGGCCAAAGCATCACGCGATTGGCTTTGGCCGATCAGGAATTCGCCCTAAAAGCGCTCCTCGAGCGCAAAGACCATCCAAGAGCAAATGAAACAATCGCAAATGTACCGATCAGCACCGACAACAGCACGTTAAAAGGCTGCCAGGTCCTCATCGAATTCACTTCGCCTGAAGCGACGATCGCCAATCTGAAGGCCTGCGTTCAATACGGCGTTAAAATGGTGATCGGCACGACCGGCCTTCAGCCCGATCAGGTCAAAGAGATCGAAAAAGCGGCGCGGCGCATCCCGATCGTGTTCTCGTCTAACATGTCCGTCGGCGTTAATATTCTCTTCAAGCTGACCCAGATAGCCGCGGAAAAAACCGGACCGTCGTACACCATCACCATGACCGAAGCGCATCATATCCACAAAAAAGACGCCCCCTCAGGAACAGCCAAAACGCTCGCCGCGATCGCCGAGAAGGCTTCCGGAACGAAAATAGAGAATATCAAATCCATCCGCGAAGGCGAGATCATCGGAGACCATACGGTCGTATTTGAAAGTGCCGGGGATATCATCACCATCAGTCACCACGCCAAGAGCCGAGATATCCTCGCGAAAGGCGCTTTGGTGGCCGCAAAATTCCTGCGCCACAAACACAAAGGGCTGTTCAATATGCAGGATGTCTTAGAGCTCAATTGACCTTATCCTCAAACGAAAGGATTTTTGTTTCCATGCCGATCAACATCGAATTTTCCGAGCGCCTGAAAAATCTGCCTCCGTACCTGTTCGTCGAGATCGATAAAGCCAAACGCGCCGCGATCGCCGAAGGCCGCGACATCATCAATTTAGGTGTTGGCGATCCGGATTCTCCGACGCCAACGCATATCGTCGAAGCCATGAAAGCCGCCGTCCAGGACGGCAACAACCACCATTACGCTTTTGACGCGGGGTTACCCCAGCTGCGCCAGGAAATCGCTCAATGGTTCCAGAGCCGTTTTAACGTCAGCCTGGATCCTGAGACGGAGATCTATCCTCTGATCGGATCGAAGGAAGGGCTGGCCCATTTACCGCTTGGTGTCATCAATCCCAAAGATAAGGTCCTGTTGACCAATCCGGCCTATCCGGCGTACCGCCCATCCATCGAATTCGCGGGCGGAAAGATCATTTACGTTCCTTTGAAAGCCGGAAACGATTTCCTGCCGGACCTCAAGAAAGTCGCCGAATATAAAGATATCAAAGCCATCGTGATTAATTATCCAAATAATCCGACGGCCGCAACCGCGACCAAGGATTTCTACACCGAATTAGTCGCGCTCGCCCGCGAAAAAGGGATGATCATCGTTTCCGACATGGCCTATTCCGAAGTTTACTTCGACGGGGAAAAGCCTTTGAGCATTTTTGAGATCGCAGGAGCCAAAGAGGTGGCCATCGAATTTCATTCGTTCTCAAAGACCTATTACATGACCGGCTGGCGGATCGGTTGGGCCTGCGGAAATCCGACGCTGATCGCCGCCTTAGCCAAAGTCAAATCTAATTTTGATTCCGGCATTTTCCAGGCTGTCCAGATCGCCGGCATTGCCGCGTTAAAAAGCGATTCGATGATCGCCGAAGACATGCGTAGCCTTTATCAGGACCGGCGAGATTATCTGATCAACGGGCTGCGCGGCATCGGCTGGAAAATCCCTCCGCCGAAAGCCACCTATTATGTCTGGGCCAAATTGCCCAAAAACTTTTCTGATTCGATGGAAACCGCCAAAGTTTTTTTGGATCAGGCAAACATTGTCGTCACGCCCGGCATTGGATTCGGGGAATTCGGCGAAGGTTACATCCGCATGACGTTGACCGTTTCCAAGGACCGTATCAATGAAGCTGTTTTGCGCTTGCAGAAAATCTTGTAAGCCAAGAGACCGCATCGTTCCTTTCAAGGACTATTATGGCTATTGTTTATCTGGGGATAGGATCCAATCTCGGGGACCGCAAGAAAAACATCGAAAAAGCCCTACAACTTCTTAGCGCCAATGATATTACGATCCTTAAACTTTCAACAATAATCGAAACCGAACCCGTCGGAGTGCCTCCGGCACAAGAAAAATATCTTAACGGCGCCCTCAAGGCCGAGACGGACCTTCCGCCCGAGCAATTGCTGATCTGCCTTAAAAGAATTGAATGCGCCCTTGGGCGGACCGCCAGCGCGGCGAATAGCCCCAGGCCCATCGATCTCGACATCCTTCTCTACAACCAGCTCCGCCTGCAAACACCCGAGCTGACGATTCCGCATCCGCGGATGTACCAGCGCGATTTTGTCATGCGGCCATTAAAAGAAATTGAACCGGACTTCACCAGAGACCTTGAGCATGCGCATCGTTAGAACCGTTAAATCTCTGCGCGCTTGTATCAAAAAAGCAAAGTCCCGACATCAGACCGTTGGCTTCGTTCCGACCATGGGAGCGCTCCATGACGGCCACCTGTCCTTGATCCGCCGATGCCGCAAGGAAAACGACCTCGCGGTCATCAGCCTTTTTGTGAACCCAAAACAATTCGGCCCCCAAGAGGATTTTGCCGCTTATCCTCGGCCAGAAAAAAAAGATAAATTATTGGCAAAAAAAGAAAAGATTGATATAATGTTTTATCCGTCGGGAAAAGAAATGTACCCGTCAGGCTTTTTGACAACTATTGAGGTGGAGCGCCTAACGGAGCACTTGTGCGGCGCGGCGCGTCCCGGACACTTCCGGGGAGTTGCGACGGTCGTCGGGAAACTCTTGAATATGGTTGCGCCGGACCGTCTGTATTTGGGGCAGAAGTATGCCCAGCAGGCCGCCGTCATCACGCAGATGGTCAAGGACCTGAATTTTCCTGTCACCGTCAAGGTGTGTCCGACCGTGCGCGAACCCGACGGGCTGGCGATGAGCTCCCGCAACGTTTATCTGAGCGCGCGCCAGCGCCAGGAAGCAGCGGTCCTTTTCCGTTCGCTGCAGCAGGCGAAGAAAGAAATTTTATCCGGCGAGCGCCGAGCGTCTCACGTCGTCCGTCGGATGCGCCAAACGATCAAAACCCACAGTTCGGGCACGATCGATTATATCGCTTGCGTGAACGCGGATTCATTGATACCATTAGAGCAATTAACGGGCGACGTCTTGATCGCCCTTGCCGTTAAGTTTGGCCGGACCAGACTGATTGACAATATTTGTTTTCACCTATGAAGCCTAAGACAGATCGTCGCGTGAAAATCGGCATCATCGGTTGCGGTGCGATCGGATCGCGCATAGCCAGAAGCATCACGAAAGACTTTCAACGAGACTGCCGCTTGACCGGGATTTACGATATCGATCAAAACAAGGTGGACCGATTGTCCCAAAGCCTTTCCTTGAGTGAGATCGCCAAAAGATCAATGACGGAGCTCATCCGAAGTTGCGATTGCCTGGTGGAGGCCGTTACGGCAAAAAACACTCGGTCGATTATCCGCCAAGCCCTTGCGGCAAAAAAAAGCGTCCTGTGCATGAGCGTAGGAAAACTCCTCAATTCATCCGACCTATTCCTCCTCGCCAAGAAAAATCACTGTCATTTATTGCTGCCCTCCGGAGCCATCGCCGGCCTTGATGCGATCAAAGCTGCCAGCCTGGTCGGCATCGATACGATCTCGTTGACGACACGTAAACCGCCCGTCGGTTTTGAAGATAACCCCTATTTAAAGAAGAAGGGGATCGATCCTTCCAAGATCAAAAAAAAGACGCTGATCTTTGAAGGCAGCGTTGCGCAAGCTGTCAAAGCTTTCCCCCGCAACATTAATGTCGCGGCCACCCTGACGTTAGCCGCCCGGGCTTCCCAGAAGATCCTCGTCCGCATCATTGTTTCGCCCGAATACAAAACGAACTCACATACCGTGGAATTGACCGGAACATTCGGCCGGATCGTCACGCAAACCGATAATCTGGTTTGCCCGGACAATCCCAAAACAAGCTATCTGGCCGTTTTGTCGGGGTTGCAAACGCTGAAGCAATACTGCTCCGGCGTCTTTATCGGAACTTAAAAATAATCACGTGAAAGGGGGTGAACGTATGGCCGCAAAGAAAGTCGCAAAAGTAGGCATCAAGAAAGAAAAAGGATACCTCTATTTTGTCGATAAGCACGGCGATATCTCCTGTGCGAAGATGGCCCGCGGAAGCAAGAAAGGCGGGGCGCCCAAGAAAGTCGCCAAGGTCGGAGTGAAGAAGGTCGCTGGATATCTTTACTTCATCGATAAGAAGGGAGACATCTCCTGCGCAAAGATGGTCCGTGGGGGGAAAAAGAAAAAAGCCGCAAAGAAAGCCAAAAAGAGAAAATAGTCTAGTTTGGTTTTCCGATGATAAAAATAGCCCCTGTATATTCGCATACAGGGGCTATTTTTCATCCACGGCAATATCATGAATGTTGACGCGTCCGCCATTTTCTTCTATAGTAAAAGCCTATGAGATCTGATTTCATCGTCATCCGCGGTGCTAAAGAGCATAATCTGAAAAATATCAACCTGAAGATCCCCCGCAACCAATTCGTTGTTGTTACAGGATTAAGCGGGTCCGGAAAATCTTCATTGGCATTCGACACCATTTACGCCGAAGGCCAGCGGCGATATGTCGAGAGCCTTTCGGCGTATGCGCGGCAATTCCTGGAGCAGCTGCAGAAACCCAACGTCGAGTACATCGAAGGCCTTTCGCCGACCATCTCCATCGAGCAGAAAACGACCAGCCATAACCCCCGTTCCACGGTGGCGACCC
>JAKQAH010000176.1 GCA_029568545.1 Candidatus Omnitrophota bacterium | reverse complement strand
GGAAAGCACCGTGGAGGCATTCGCCTGGGATGTAGAGAACAACACCCGGCACGTCAAAACATTTCAAGTGAAGCACGAACGCTATACGAAAAAGGGCAGCTACCGCCTCGAAGATCCCCGAGACATCTATGAAATGACGGCAAATCAGGGAGCGAGGAGACTCCGGGCTGCGATCCTGGCAATCATCCCCGGTGATGTCGTGGAATCCGCCGTCGCGCAGTGCGAAGCCACGCTCAAGGCCAAAGCCGACACATCCCCCGAAGCTCTTAAAAAGCTGGTGGATGCGTTCGGCAGGTTCGGTGTTACGAAGGATCAGATCGAAAAGAGGATTCAGCGGCGTCTGGATACGATCACCCCGGCTCAGCTTGTCAATCTCCGCAAAATCTACAATAGCCTGAAAGACGGGATGAGCGGCGTTGCCGACTGGTTTGATGTTGATCCGGTATCAGGGGACAAGGGATCGGAAGCCCTCAAGAGCAAGCTGAAAAGCAAAAAGAAAGAAGATGAGCCGCCCAAAGAGGAAGAGCTGAAACCGGAAGAGCTTGTCGCCTGCCCCGACAAGTCGGCAATGGTTCCCGCAATAAACTGTGTTGAGTGCAAACATCGGGAAGGCTGCCCGGCGCATGAATAAGAAGAAAGCAAAACCACAAGGCCCCGACCGCCCCACGATGCGCCGGGGGAAGTGCCCGCGGTGGCCGAATGATTGGATTTACAAGGACTACTGCGCGAGATGCAACAGAAAGGAGTGCGGAAATGGCAAGATTCACCCTGATTAATGATCATTTCCAGAACTGGAAACCCTATTCGATTCCCAAAGCGCAACTTGTTATTGCCGATATACCCTTTAATATCGGCAAAAACGCCTATGGGTCAAACCCTGCTTGGTATGTCAACGGCGACAACGCAAACGGGGAAAGTGATCTTGCCGGGAAAGGTTTTTTCGATACCGACAACGATTTTAAGCCAGCAGAGTTTATGCATTTTTGCTCGAACATGCTCAAGAGGGAACCGAAGGAACGAAATCAAGCCCCTTGCATGGTGGTCTTTTGTGAATTTGAACAACAGTTTTATTTGATCGAACTTGCCCGCCGGTATGGACTGAATGGTTATATCAATCTTGTTTTCCGAAAGAACTTTTCCGCACAGGTATTGAAGGCAAATATGCGGATCGTCGGTAACTGTGAATATGGGCTTATCCTATATCGAAACAAGCTGCCAAAATTCAACAACGACGGCAAGATGATCTTTAATTGCATGGATGTTGAGAGGGACAGCGACACGCCGAAAATCCATCCAACGCAAAAATCTGTCAAACTGCTTGAGCACCTCATTAAGATATTCACGGACCCCGGCGAAGTGGTCATTGATCCGGTTGCGGGGAGCGGAA
>JAKQAH010000076.1 GCA_029568545.1 Candidatus Omnitrophota bacterium | reverse complement strand
GTAAGTCAGCACCACCCTTTCTAAACTAATATTATGGTAGGTGGTACAGCGCTGACTTTTTCTAAATGGGCGGTGGAGGGATCGAACCCCCGGCCTTCTGAATGTAAGTCAGATGCTCTAACCAGCTGAGCTAACCGCCCGTAAATTTGTTACACTTATGGAGCCGAGACGAAGGTGAGGCGAACATAAGTGTTAGAAATTTACGCACCCGGTCTAATAACCGGCTGGGTGCAAAGTAAAATTGTCAATAATTTAGAAAACCTTTGGACGGCACCCCCTTGTTCTCACTTTCTGGGTACGCCCAAAAACTCTAGAAAATTATCAGTTTCTACGCCCCGAGCTTCTTCAAAACGATCAGCGTAAAGACCATCACGAAAATAGCGACAGATTCAACGATCCCCAGAGCGATCAGATAGTTCCCGAACCCTTTTTCGCTCTCGCCCAAGGCGTCGGCCGCGGCCGCGCCGATCTTTCCCTGATTGACCGCGCTCAAACAGATGGCTATCCCGGAAAAGATGGCGATAAACCACAATAAAATGCCTTTGCCCACCAAAGGTTGCATCTGCGTCATCAAGATCATGCCGTAAAAGGTCTGCGTGATCGGGGCGCTGACACAGACCAACAATGAGGCCAACGATACCGGCTTATTGCGCACAAATCCCTTTTTCCAGGCGCCCACCGCCGCCTGCCCGGAATATCCGATCCCGATGGCAGAACCGCAGGCGGACAAGCCCAAGACCGCGCCTAAGGCCAGATCCTTAAATTGTAAAAGCATCTCTGTTTCCATAGCATTCTCTCCTTTTTATTTTTCAATCATTCCAAATTAATCCTGTGTTTTCACCAAAGGATCGTATTTGCTTCCGCTCCACTCAATCCCCAAGTGGGACGAAAACTCGAAGATATTCAGCCGCAGTCCGTGCACCAAGACCGCGATGATGCACAAGACCATGTTCAAAACATGCATCAAGACCAAGATCAGCGCCGAGAAAAAACCCGCGATGAAATTGGGGGCCTGGGTCGGCAGAAGCATTTGGTTGAACGCATCGGCCAGCAAAAGCCCCGCTAGGCTTACGGCAAAAAGCCGGATATAGGACAACAAATCCACGAACATGCTCATCACCGATAAAAAGAGATCTCCCAGCCCGAGCCCGACGCGCTTGAAGAAATTCGGTTGCGGCTGATTGAACAAGATAACCAGCGCCGGGCCGATATAGAACAGATAGCGGATGAATCCGGGCAGCGGCTGGTTGAAAAGCATATTGCCGGCAAGAAAATAGGATGCCCAGACCAAAGACAGCCATCCCAGTTCGGAGAACGCCGTCCAAGACGGCCATTTCCGCAGGCCTCTCCAGACGTGCGCAATCGTCAAATGCACGACCCCGATCATAAAGCACAGGCGCTGCACATTAATATCGTTGGTCAGCCACGGCCAAAGCGGCCGGATAACCTTTCCAAAAAGCGTTTGGCCGAAAAAAGTCCCGGTGAGCGCGCCCCAAACGATCGTGCATCCGCTTAAGATGATCATCAATTGGAACGGCGCCTGATCGATGTTCTTTCCGGCTTTCCTTTGAGCCCATAACGTCAAACCCAAAAAAACCAGGCCGTATCCCGCATCGCCGATAATGATGCCAAAAAACACGGAAAAGAAAAGTAAAAAACACAAGCTGACATCCGCTTCCCGGTAGCCCGGGATAATGTTCATGAAATCAAAGATCGGATTGACAAGGCGCACCCACGCCGGCTGGCGCAATAATGTGGGCGGACGGTCTTCATCCGTCGGATCCGTGACAAGGATCGCCCACTGATGTTTTGAAGCCGCTTCCTGCAGCCGGACAATAGCATCGACAGGACAGAACCCTTTAAGAAAATTCAGGTCCTCGGCCCGCCCCATGCCCGTCAGCGCCTCTTCGAAACGCAAGGCATCCCCTTGGGCCTGCCGCTCTCTTAACAATCCTTCCAAGACATTGGCATATTGCTGCAACTGCGCTTTCAGCGCGGAAATCTTGCGCCCTCCCTCTTCTTTTTGTTTCCTTGCTTGCGTTAAGCTGCACGCCGGCAATGTAAAATGAGGATACGGCAAATCGGTTTCGCGGCGGCTGATCACAATGGCGTAAGCGATATCTTTTTTTCTTTTGAGAACCTGCACGATACTGTCTGCCGGCAGATGCTCAATTTCTCTGAGGGGAATTTCGTAAAGGCGGATATAAACTCCCGCCTGAGAAAGATCCTGCAGCTGCTGAGGATCGAAATCGCCCCAGGGCTCCACTTGCTCGATCAGCGCCTGCCACTCGTGGTCCTTGCGGACCAGGGCCTCGATCTGCTCTTCGATCTGCAAAATCTCTTGGGCCGTCCGGCGCCAATCGCCGACCTTGACCATGGAAACGTTCTTGGAGAAAGAATAATTGCGGATGATCTGCGCGGCTTTCTCGAGCAGCGCCAGGTCCTGGCGGACCTTATCCAGATTGGTCCCCGCGGGAAGGCTTTCGTGCTCCACATGAATGATCCCCAGATCGCGCAAAGACTCGACGGCCTTCGCCGCGTCTTTGGCCTGGGTCAAAACAAACACTCTTTTCATCGGCACGATCATGCGCTGACCATCTCCGTTTCGTATTCCATTATCTTCTTTTTAGCCACCTTGCTGACCCCGACGGCGTTTGCCTGCTGGTCGCCCAGATAAATGCGGATGGCGCGGATATTTTCCAGGCATTCGGGAATCTTGATCTTCTCAAAAAGATTCACCCGCTGCGTGGTAATGCGCAGCTCTTTCTGCAATACCTCGATCCGTTTTTCAACAATGGCAATCTCGGAAAAAAGGGCAACCATCAAGCGCAATTCCTCGATCGCCCGGTCAACCCACAGCGGCGTGGTATAAAGATCGTACTCCGCTTGCGGAAAACGGATATCCTTGAAAATCGGGATGTTCGCGCCGGCAATATTCATCGTTTCAAGGGAAATGCTCTCGGGAACAATCCACGCCTTAAGATCGGCGTTTGTCTCCGCCAACAATGCTGTCCAGCGGCTGATCTCTTCGACTTTCCGGTCTAGGGCAACTTTCTTCTCTTCGCGCAGCTTACGGGCCTCGACGATCTTCATCTGCAGCTGCTGCTTCTTCAGTTGCAGCGTCGGAAGATAATGAAGGAATTGCTCCAGGCTGTCGCGCTGGCGCTTCAATTCCCCTTTTGTGAGCTTTATTTTAGACATACTCGAATAAAAGACGGCTCCCTAAGGAACAGCCCCTTTTTCTTTTATTTCGCCGCCAATTTTTCTTTCGGCCAATATTGCTTGATCAAAGACTCTTTCATGCCGATCTCCGAGGGCTCAAAAATATCCGACAGGATCGCCCATCCCTTGTCGAGCGCTTCCTCGAGGGGGATATTCACGGAAAGGTCCATAAGTTCCGTTTCGAACCGCTCGCCGTATTTCAGGAGCTTCTTATCCCAGGCGCTCATCTGGAAACCCATCGACCTTTTTTCAACCGTCTCCCGATAATCGGCAAACAGCTGGATCATGCGGTCCATGATCGCCCGGTGGTCGGGGCGCGTCTTGCCGTTGACATTTTGCTTCAACCGGCTCAGGCTGCCGAACGGCTCAATGTGCCCGCCGCGAAGATAGAATTGCCCTTCCGTAATGTATCCTGTATTGTCCGGCACGGGGTGCGTGACATCATCGCCGGGCATCGTCGTGACCGCAAGGATTGTAATCGAGCCGGCCGTGTCAAAATCAACCGCTTTTTCATAGCGCGCCGCCAATTGGCTGTACAGATCCCCCGGATAGCCGCGGTTCGACGGGATTTGCTCCATCGTGATCGCGATCTCCTTGAGCGCATCCGAAAAATTCGTCATGTCCGTCAAAAGAACGAGGACTTTCTTCCCTTCCAAGGCAAACCGCTCGGCGACCGCCAAACACATGTCCGGCACAAGAAGGCATTCGACCGTTGGATCTGACGCCGTATGCACAAAAAGGATCGACCGCGACAGCACGCCTTGCGCTTCGAACGTATCCCGGAAAAAAAGATAATCGTCGTATTTGAGCCCCATGCCGCCGAGAATGATCATGTCCACTTCGGCCTGCAAGGCAATGCGCGCGAGCAGCTGGTTGTACGGCTCGCCGGCAACTGAAAAGATCGGGAGCTTCTGGGATTCCACCAGCGAATTAAAGACATCAATCATCGGGATCCCGGTCCGGATCATATTTCTGGGCACGATGCGCTTGGACGGGTTCACCGACGGCCCGCCGATATCGATTTGGTCGTCTTGAAGAACGGGCCCGTTGTCGCGCGGAGCCCCGCTGCCGTTGAACGTACGGCCAAGAAGATTTTCGGAGCAAGAGATCTGCATCGGGCGTTTCAAAAAACGCACCTGATCGTCCGTCGAGATCCCCCGGCTCCCGGCCAGGACCTGCAGCGAAACCTTGTCGTCCGCGAGGCGGATGACCTGGGCCAAGGAAATCCCCGTCTTTGTGCGTATTTCCGCCAGCTCCTTGTACCCGACGTCCTTGGCCTCAACGGTAATCACATCGCCCGCGATCTGTAATATCTGACTGTAAACTTTTTGCATTGCCTCCCGCTCCCTTTAGGATGAAACCCCTACGCTTAATATTTTATCCTTGATCTGCTGTTCGCCTTTTTTAAACTCCTCCGACTGGAACGGCGCTGAATTCCACGTCACGAAGATCTGCCGCAATTCCTGGAAGAATTTCCGTGCTTCATCTTTGTTTTGGAATTCAAAACTCCTGCCGATCACGTCTTCAACAATAGCGTAGACATAGGCCTGCCGATCGGCCGTTGTCGACTCGTCGGTCTTGTCAAAGGCGTTCTGCTGAAGATAGACCGCATCAAAGAACTCCCCTTTCAGATAATCGATGAATTCCGGCGCGGACGTTCCTTCCTCGCCGACCACCTTCATCATCTGATTGACGGAACGGCTTTTCTTAAGAATCGCCGTGCCTTTGGCTACGCGGTCGGCTTCGATGAAACTCGTATATTTGCTCCAGCTGTCCAGCGGGTCGATGGAAGGATAACGACGGGCATCAGCGCGCGCCCGGGATAATCCGTGGAAGGCCCCGACGACTTTCAAGGTTGCCTGGGTGACGGGCTCCTCGAAATTGCCTCCGGCCGGGCTGACCGCCCCGCCGATCGTGACGGAACCCAGTTGGCCATTGCGCAATTTCACCAAGCCGGCCCGCTCATAGAACGACGCTATGCGGGATTCCAAATAAGCGGGAAAAGCTTCCTCGCCGGGGATTTCTTCCAATCGCCCGGACATCTCGCGCATGGCCTGCGCCCAGCGCGACGTCGAATCCGCCAGAAGCAGAACATTGATCCCCATCTGCCGGTAATATTCGGCCAGCGTCACGCCGGTGTAAACGCTTGACTCGCGCGCGGCGACCGGCATGGAGCTCGTATTGCAAATGATGATCGTGCGCTCCATCAGCGAGCGGCCCGTGCGCGGATCGATCAGCTCGGGAAATTCCGCCAAGAGCTCGACGACCTCGCCAGCGCGCTCCCCGCAGGCGGCAACGATCACGATATCCACTTCCGTATGGCGGCTTAGCAAATGCTGCAAGACTGTCTTGCCCGCGCCGAACGGTCCCGGCGTGCAAAACGTACCGCCGACGGCAACGGGAACGAGCGTATCAATGATCCTGATTTTCGTCACCAGCGGTTTGGTTGGCTTGATCTTTTGGGCATACGCTTTGATAGGAATCTTCACCGGCCAGGTTTGCGTCATGCTCACGTCATGGATCTTTCCCGATTCGTCTTTGAGCTTAGCAATTTTATCGATCAACGCGTAATTTCCCGCCGGCGCGATCTCGCAAACCTCCAGCTCGCCTGACAAGGCAAACGGCGCCATGATCCAATGCGTGAACGCTTTCTCCGGAACAGTCCCCAACTGATCGCCGGCGCGGACCTTATCGCCGACTTTCGCGGTCGGGGTGAATTCCCATCTGAGATGATCATCGATCGGATCAAGATAGGCCCCGCGCTTTAGAAAAAACCCGTGCTTCTCGGCCAGCCGCGGCAGGGGATTCTGCAGCCCGTCAAAAACCTGGCCCAACAGGCCCGGACCCAACTCAACGCTTAAAAGCTCGTCGGTGAATTCCACCATGTTGCCCGCCTTGATGCCGCTTGTATCCTCAAAAACCTGCAGTTCAGCCCGCTTGCCTTTGACGCGGATCACTTCCGCTTTGAGCCGTTCGTTGCCCACAACGACATAAGCAACCTCATTTTGCATAACGCGGCTCTCAAAGGCAACAGCAACCATGTTGCCATTGACGCCGACCACCTTCCCATGTCTTTGCTCGGTGTTCACAAGATTCTCCTTGTTGTTGAATTGGGGTCAGCGCTTTTTAGCACAAAAGAGCGCTGCCCCCCATTAAGGTCTCAGATGCCGGGAACCGCCCAATGGATGGGAAGCTCCACAGTTTGAATGTTCTTAAAAACTTCTTCCCCTTTGGGGGAATCATATTCCTGATGCCGCGTGAGAATTTTGAGCTTCAATCCATAGCAGATCAGGAACTCAAGATCAAAATAATGCCCGGCCGCCAACTCATCCAGAAATTGCCAGTACGTTTTATCGACCAGCTTTTGCGCTTCCAGAAGATCCGGGATTTTTAAGGCCTGCTGAGCTATCTCCCTTAGTGCCGGTTCGCTTTCTTTCTCTCCCCGAATAGATTTCTGAGGGTCTTTCTGCAGCCGCTGGGCGCGCAGCGCCGCGATCTCATTCCGGAAATTTCTGTCGAACCGAATCCAGGCCCGTGCGGCCGCATTGTCCGTCGCAAGATCGCCCCCATGGTCCTGTAGTAGTTTCTCGATCAACGCATAATCCTGCGCTTGCAGAAGTCGTTTCGCCGACAAAAGGAACTCTTCGCCCGTCATGGGGCATTTCGCGCCCCATTGGACCATGGGAAGGCTTGCAACAAAATAATAATAAGAGGATCGTCCCATTGCGGAATCTTTAGCTATTTAACAGCGCGGCAACCTGCGCATTAAGATAAGAACTTAAATAGGCGATCAGGCTCTCATCGGTGAAATCGAACCGGGATTTTCCCTCGTCAAAACTGATCGTGAATCCGCTCCTGATCCCGTCGTTGGAACGGAATGTGATCGTCTGCTTGATCTCTTTCTGGAGTTTGGCCAGCAATCCCGCCTTGATCTTCTGAAGGTCGGCGGGATTCAGCGCTACCTCGACGGGGCTTTCCCCCGACGATTTCTTGATGATCTCTTTGAGGATATCGGCCATCTGCTCGGCCGAGAGCGCATCCTTGATCTCTTTGGCCACCACTTTTTGCAGTGCGCCTTCGATCTCTTTCCTTAATGCCAGCAGCGTATCACGCGCCGATTGCTTAAGCGCCATTTCCGTCGAGTCTTTGGTCCGTTGCGCCTGGGCCTGGGCATCGGCGATGATATGTTTCGCCCTATCCTGCGCGTCGGCGATCATTTTCTTGGCAGCCGCTTGAGCGGCGGTTTCGATCTCGCGCGCTTTTTTATCGGCCGCCTGAACGCCTTCCGATTTGATCTTATCGATTAATTCCTGGATTTGTTGGGACATGATGGGTCTCCCTGATTAAAAGTAAAATATATGAAAACTGGATCTTCGATGCTCTTGCGTACTTTAAATGCCGTTTTTGGTTTCTTTATTCTTGGCTGGCTTTGCTGTTCTGCTTAGCGGTCCAATTCCTCGAGAATCATCGTCGCCGCGCGGGAAGGATTTTCTGCTTTGACAACGGGCCGGCCCACGACCAGAAAATCGCTGCCGTTGGCCTGCGCCTGCGCCGGCGTTGTCACCCTTTTTTGATCGCCGGCCTCCGCTCCTGCAGGCCGGATCCCGGGAGTCACAATGATAAAATCATCGCCCAGGCGCTGGCGAATCATCGCCGCTTCCTGGCTGGAAGCGACCACCCCGTCAAGCCCGGCTTCTTTCGCTAACAAAGCGCGTTCGAGAACAAGATTGCCTATGCTATCCTCTTTTGCATCGCTTGTCAAGACCGTAATCCCCAACAACAGAGGTCTTTTAACGCCGGCGGCCTGCGAGGCTTTTGCCGCCGCTTCAACAGCGCGTTGGAGCATTTCCTTGCCCCCTTGCGTGTGCAGCGTGCACATGAAAATGGTTTTGTCCCGATGCTTCAACCCGACCGCCGCCTCAACCGCATTAGCCACCGTATTGGGAATATCATGAAATTTGAGATCAAGAAAAACTTTCTTCCCGGCCTTCAGAAGGTCCCGCACGATCTGCGGGCCGCATAGGGTGAAAAGCTGGCTGCCGACCTTGAAAATCTCCACGTCGCGACTTAACGCCTTGATAAGCTTCTTGGCCTCCGTCAAAGTGCCCACATCCAAGGCAACGATCAGCTGGGCTTTTCTTTTATCCATGGTCCAGGCTTCCCCGTAATTGAGCGATGTCGTTGATCTTGTGCTTTCTCATATAATCCTTGATGCCCGCGAGAACTTCCAGCGGGGCGCGGGGATTGATGTAATTCGCCGTCCCGACGGCAACCATCGTTGCCCCCGCGATAATATATTGCAGCGCGTCATCGGCCGTCATGATGCCCCCTATGGCGACAATCGGGATCTTGACCGTCTGCGCGGTCTTGCAGACCATGTACAAGGCAATGGGGCGGATCGCGGGGCCGCTTAAGCCTCCGGTAACATTTCCTAAGACCGACCGCCGCGTCTTTGTGTCGATGGCCATCGCCGCGAACGTGTTGACCAGACTTACCGCGTCAGCCCCCGCGTCTTCGGCGACTTTGGCCATAGCGGCAATATCCGTCACGTTCGGCGAGAGTTTTGCAATGACCGGATAGCGCGAAATCTTCTTAACCGTCTTGACAATGCGCTCAATTGCTTGCGGATCTTGCGCCGCCAGGATCTTCTTTCCTAAGTTCGGACAAGACAAGTTCAGCTCAAGAGCGCTAATGTCGCCGGCAGCATTGAATTTCTCCGTCAAAATCTTGAATTCCTCATCGTTATGCCCCAGGATGCTGACAATCAGAGGAACGCCGGTCTTTTTTAAGGCGGGCAATTTTGTCTTGATGAACACATCCGCCCCCGGATTCTCGATGCCGATCGCGTTGAGCATGCCGGAAGGGGTTTCAGCGATTCTGGGCGGAGGATTGCCTGTCTGGGCATGGAGCGTGACCGTCTTGGGAACGATCGCGCCGAGTTTTTTAACCTCCTGCAGATGATAATATTTCTCCGAATGCCCAAACGTGCCCGAAGCCACCGTTACGGGATTTGCGAATTTTACTGCCCCGATCTTAACCGCAATATTCATTTCATGAACACCCTGTCATATTGGGGTCAGCGCTATTTTGCTAAAATAGCGCTGACCCCAATTAACCGTTAAAATATCAAATCATTCAAATCGAACGCCGGGCCGTCGTGACAAACCGTCTTAAATCCGTTGCGCGTCTCAATAGAGCATCCCAAACAGGCCCCGAGCGCGCAGGCCATAACCTCCTCGCAGGACCCTTGTCCCCGGAGCTTATGTCCACGGGCAAAAGATTGGACAGACGCCATCATCGGCCGCGGCCCGCACGTGTAAATAAACGTCGTTTGAGAATCCGGACGGATCTTAGTAAAAAGTTTCGAAACACGCCCCTTGACCCCGACACTTCCGTCATCCGTTGAAATAAGAACTTTGCATCCGTTCTGTTTGAATTCTTTCATGTCATAAACATGGCCTTTGGTCCGGCCGCCGTACAGGAGAACCAACTCATATTTCCTTTTTAAAATATCGGAGAGAAAGAGAAGCGGCGCCACGCCGATCCCGCCGGCGATCATGACAACTTGCCGAATGCCTTTGGGCGGCAGGCTAAAAGGTGTTCCGACAGGCCCCAAGACATCCAACATTTCCCCCTTCTTCTTGCGCGAAAGAAGATGCGTGCCGGTGCCGACCGGCTCATAGAGGATCTCGATATGCTTTTGGGCGCGGGAAATGCTGAACGGCCGGCGGAAAAAAGGCTGGAGGCTCTCCTGGATGCGGATATGGATAAATTGCCCGGGCAGGGCTTTGTTCACTATTGAAGGAGCGTCGAGGCAAAGGCGGAAAAACTTCGGGCATATCTTCTCGTTCGAAATGATCCTGTAAACGTCCTGTAGTTTTTCCATGTTCGTATGACTTTTATTTTCTCTGCCGAAGATACGCGAACCCGGCCACAAAAACAACAGCTGCCATCAAAAAGATCATGATCGTATGCGACGGGAGGGTTTCCTCAAAAATCAGCTGTTCCTGGAACGATTCGAGCAGAACCGCCAGGACCGGCCATCCCCAGAGCCCCCGCTGCTCTTTGGTGCTGAACGCCTCCTCTAAATTGATGACCTCATTGATCTTGGCCTGGCGCCATTGCTTGAGCGACGGAAAAATCCGAGGGACCCGCGCGCAATACGCTTCGTATTCTTCTTTCGCCAATTTGGCCAGATATTTCTCTTCTTTAACAACTTCCTTCTTGAATCTCACATAAAAAAGCGCGCCAAAGATCGGCAAGCTCCACCACGGCCAAACCATGAGAATAAACCCGGCGCCCATCAGGAAGCTTCCCAGATACATAGGATTCCGGATGAGAGTGTATGGGCCGGTTACAACCAACTTTTGGCTTTTGTCGGAATGCGCTTTTTTGTGCCCGCGCGCAGACATGCGCAACAAGATCCCGGCCAGCAGGACCATAAATCCGACGAAATCCAGGGTGTCGTCAAGAAGCGGATTGCGGGAATAAAGGCCGCGGAAGGTAAATAAAAATCCTGTCATGATAATGATGAAGGATAATAGTGTACTATCGATTTTTATTCGTTTTTTCATAAGGTGTCCTAATTGGGGTCAGCGCTATTTTGGCCAAAATAGCGCTGACCCCAATTTAAATCTTTGTTCATTATAAATTAAATACGGTGCAAAACAATATATTTCTAAAGGACTTAGAAAGCTCCTGCGTTTATTTTATCGATGTATTTCCGGATCCATTGTTCTGCATCTTTCAAATCCTTAACTTTGACCATTCCTTCGATATTCCAATTTCCAAGATCTATGACCGGCCGTTTATAAACGATCCCATATGAAATTTCCGATGAAGTCCCATAACTGCCTGGAAGGGCAACGATAATATCGGCCGAACAGGCGACAATTGCGTTGCGGGCATAGCCAATACTTGTCGGCAAGGGGATATCGATATAAGGATTGGCGTCTTCCTTTTCTTTTCCGGGAAGTATTCCGATTGTTGTTCCTCCGGCCTCTTTAGACCCTCTAGAAGCCGCCTCCATCACTCCCTTAAGGCCTCCACAGACTAATATAGCTCCTACTTTAGCTATCATTATGCCAACTTTATGGGCTAAATCCTCCACTTCAGACGTTGTTTGATGTCCTCCAATGACAGATATTGTTATCTTACGATTATTCATATTCATGGGATTATTTTGTCTATAAATTAATTAAATGGGAAAATCTAACCACTAGGATAATATTAAACACAAATATATGGGCTTATTCCTCCACTTATGAATTTATCCACATGTTGTACACAAACTGTGGATAACTACCATATGTAGTTTTATAGGGGTCAGACCCCTATGACAGGCTATGACACTGCTTAGCGGCTAAAAACAACTTTGCCTGCGCAAATCGTCGCCTCAACGCGCCCCTTTAATTTACGCCCGACAAAAGGCGAGTTGACTGACTTTGAAACGAAATCTTCTTCGCGGACAACCCATTCGGCTTTGGGATCAATAATCGTTACATCGCCATCGTAGTCTTCCGCAAGAGCCCCTTTCTTTGTTAGGCCCATGATCCGCGCAGGAGCTGACGCCATCTTCTCAGCCAATTGAGGCCAAGAAAGGACTTTCGTATCGACCAATTCTGTAACTGCTAACCCAACAGACGTTTCCAGGCCTGTAATTCCGCACGGCGCATGGTCCAGATCATGCTCTTTATCTTCCCGCGCATGCGGGGCATGATCGGTCACAATACAATCAATGGTCCCGTCATTCAGGGCCTCCTTGACCGCAGCGACGTCTTCTTCAGTCCTCAAAGGCGGATTGACTTTCGCGTTGGTATCGAAACTTTTGAGCGCTTCCTCGGTCAGCGTGAAATGATGCGGCGTCGCTTCTGCCGTTATTTTGATGCCTTTGGCCTTCGCAGCGCGGATCAATTCGATCGACCGCTTCAAGCTCATGTGGGCAAAATGCATGCGGGCATCCAAGTAATGGGCCAATTCGATATCGCGCGCCACGATGATTGATTCGGCCGGCCCCGGATGCCCCTTAAACCCTAGCAACGCCGAGGTTATCCCTTCGTTCATGACGCTGCCCACCGTCAGGTCATGATCTTCGCAATGCTGGATGAGAAGGATCCCGACCATTTTGGCATATTCCATCGCGAGGCGCATGATATGGCTGTTGGAGACGCATCTCCCGTCGTCGGAAAGCGCCGCGCAGCCGGCGTCTTTGAGCTCAAACATATCCGTCAACTCTTCGCTTTTTAAACCTTCTGTAATCGCGCCGATCGGAAAAACATTGATCGTTCCGATGCGCTTGGCTTCATTGACGACAAGTTCCGCGATTGAGCGATTGTCGATCACAGGATTGGTATTAGGCATGCACATGACCGTGGTGAAACCGCCCTTGGCGGCGGCCGCCATGCCCGTTTCAATTGTTTCTTTGTGCTCCTGGCCCGGCTCGCGGAAATGCACGTGAATATCGATCAATCCCGGCAAAACTAATTTATCTTTCGCGTCAATGACCTTCGCCTTATCCGCCTTGATGGAAGGCGCAATCTTCGCAATGACGCCTTTCTCTATCAATATATCCTGCGGCTGCTTGGCCATTCTATCCGCATTGACGATAATCGCGTTCTTTATGAGTAACGACATATCTCTCCTTAATTAGTGTCAGCTCCCCTATTTCTTTTGAAGTTATTCACAGGGACCTGATGCCTAAGCATCAGGTCCCTGTGAATAACTCAAGTTTTATCCGTCCTCAGTCGGTTTTTCCTTTGTCCCCAGCAATAGATATAAGATCGCCATGCGCACTGCGACACCGTTAGTAACCTGATCCAGGATAACCGAATATTCCCCGTCGGCAACCTCCGCGGAGAGTTCCAGCCCGCGGTTGGTCGGCCCCGGATGCATGATGATCACGTTCTTTTTTGCCTCTTTCAGTTTTGTTTTATCGATCCCGAACCGTATCGCATATTCCCGCAGCGACGGCAGGAACTTCTGCTCCTGGCGCTCCATCTGGATCCGCAAAGGCATGATCACATCGCTCTTTTTGATCACATCATAAATATCGTAATTGATCTTCGCCCCCAGGGACACAACTTCTCTCGGGACCAGCGTTGCGGGCCCGCAAACCGTAACTTCGGCCCCCATGGTCGTTAACCCTTTGATATTGGACCGCGCCACGCGCGAGTGGCGGATATCACCGACGATCGCGACCTTCAACCCTTCAATCCTTCCCAGTTTTTCCTTGATCGTGAACATGTCCAGCAAGGCCTGCGTGGGATGCGAGCGGCAGCCGTCGCCGGCGTTGATGATTGAAGCCTTCAGATGGCGCGACAGCATTTGCGGAACTCCGCCGGCGGAATGGCGCACAATGATCGCATCGACATTCATTGCCTCGATATTGCGCGCCGTGTCCAGAACCGATTCGCCTTTGGAAACCGAACTGCTGCCGGCGGCGATATTGATCGTATCCGCCGAAAGGCGTTTCGCGGCCAGTTCAAAGGACGAGCGCGTGCGCGTGGAATTCTCGAAGAACAGCATGACGACGGTCTTGCCGCGCAGCGCCGGGACTTTCTTGACGTCGCGCGCCGAAACTTCCTTAAAGGATTTGGCTGTCTGCAGGATCAGCTCGATCTCGTCGCGGCTGACATCCTGAAGGTCCAAAAGATCATGTTTCGTCCATTCGCTCATTTCTTTTTTCTCTCCCCCACTATTACCTGATCATCTTTTTTATCCGATTCTTTTAAGATCACTTTGACATCCTGATCGACCGATGTCGGAATGTTCTTGCCGACATAATCCGCCCGGATCGGCAGCTCGCGGTGGCCGCGGTCGACTAAAACCGCCAACTGAATGCTCGACGGACGGCCGAAATCGATGAGCGCATCGAGCGCCGAGCGGATCGTGCGCCCCGTAAACAGAACATCGTCGACAAGAACGACTTTCTTGCCGGTAATATCAAATTTGATCAGTGTCTCCCGGACGATCGGCTGAATGTCGACGGTGGTCAGGTCATCGCGGTAGAGCGTGATATCTAAAATCCCGAGGGGAGCTTTGTTGCCCTCGATCTGCTTGATGCACGCGTTGATGCGTTCGGCCAGGACGGCACCGCGCGTGCGGATGCCGATGATGCACAGATCCTTGATCCCTCTGTTCTTTTCAAGGATCTCATGGGCGATCCGCGTGACCGCGCGCTGCACGGTTTCTTGGTCCATGATTGTGGAGTTTGTCATTGGCCCTGTTCTCTTTCTTTAAACTCTGTCATCCTGAGCGAAGCGAAGGATCTAGATTGATAAGATTCTTCGCTACGCTCAGAATGACAATATTTTGGCATAAAAAAAGCCCGCCCTTTTTTCAAAGGCGAGCTGAGACCGTACTTTCTCTTTTGTGAAACCTGTCATTTGACTTCCTTGCCGGTCTCACAGGACCAGCTTAAAGGTTTAACGTTGGACAGAATATACCATCTTCCATCCAACTTGTCAAGTTCTTAAATCGGAAGAAGCTCTTTTACACAAATTCCGCTCTCACAAACGTATCCGGAGGGACAATAAGGAGGATCTGGCATGCATATTAGTTTGTTGTGCACTAAATATCCGTTTGCGTAATAGTCATGCGAATTGTTCACAATAATATTATAGACCGTTTCTTTCCTCGAGATACGCTCCACCCTGGTCAATTCGACAAATCCGTCACGCGTGACAAGAACATCCCCGGCCTTAAGTTCTTCTATCGCAAGATCCGGATTTTCTTTCTTGGCCGCTTCAGGATTGAACGCCTTCCAAATACCGTCCTGTGTCATAAAAGGATGCACTTCCGTAACAAAATAATCTCCGCCGTTAAGGCTGTACAACCAGCCCTCATGCTCGAGAGCAACAAGTTCCTCAACGTCATTAATTCCATCTGACCCTTGAACTTTTTCACCCTTTTCTATCTCTTCAATGAACTTTAGTGTCCCGTCCGCCATCAAGATCTTTGTCCCAGCAATGAAACAGCCTGAACACGGCTCTACCGAGCAAGATGCATACCTATAGCTTCCGGATAAAATGCCATTCGTACACGTCCGCGTTTGGCTGGTACAAGTGCTGCCGCAGGGCACCGAAGATGAGAGATAGGCTAGCGTCGATGTGCCATTAGGAACTAATTTCGATTGGAGATAGCAATCGCATGGCAACACTGAGCAGCTCGTTTGAGTATAGCTCCCAAGCGCAGGGACAAAAGCCCCGTTGTTGCAGGTGCTTGTTTGGCTAATGCCGGCGCATGTTTTATCGCAAGCGACTGTTGTGCTTAAATAAGTCGTAACAGAACTGCCGTGGTTCACCTTCGTCCCCGAAGGCAAATAACACGCGGCCGGAACCAACACCTTGTCTTTACATACGCCCAAAGGATTGACTTTCCCATATCTCAATGAACTGTATAACGCCGGGGCACAGGCGGCTCCCCAATTAAGAGATTGATAATTTTGATCTACGCACATCCATCTCGTCCGTGATTTCCAACAGTCGGTAAATAATCCCAAACAGATACCGGTTTTATTGTCGCAGCAATCCGAGCTGAAGCAACTATCCCCACAACATGTTTCTCCAAGGTTAAGCGGGGCCGCATCATTACATCCGTAAGGGCATCCGGGCGGGGCATAATCCCAGCACCACGGATCATCGACCTTAACGATCGCACACCCCGGAGAACTTCTTTTATCCCCATCGCGGATAACTACTGTCGAAGTTGTATGAAGAACGTTCATCGGACTTGAACAGCCCGGCGTCCAGGACCAAGAACATCCTGTAGTTGTCTTGCATGTTGCCTCCGCCAATCCAGAACATGAAGTGCTTTGCTCCCATTCCCACCAGCAGCCGGCACTCCAGCATGCATTTTGATCAGTCATGTCCTGACACATTAAATAGGATGTTCCTGAACACTGGCCTACCCATTCACCTGAATATGAATCATAGTACATTTCCCAAGTGCACTCGGCAGATTCACAAGACGACTGCTCCATAAAATAACTACAGTTTATCTCTTGATCCACTGGCTCGCAGTGCTCCGGGATAACATTATAAACTCCCATACATTTCCCCACTCCCACTCCATACGGCTGCTCAATCCAAACACATCCATTCACTCCGTCAACATAATTCGCATAACAACCCGACTGGCTAGTATAAAAGTCATCCCAGCAATATTTGTCTGTTTCCTCTTGCGGAATACAGCCCGCATTCCAGCAATCGCTTTCAGTAAATCCATAGAGCGGACTGATATATAAGCAGGGCATTCCCGACGATCCTTCGCAACGGGTATAAAAACCTCCATAGGAATAATCGTAGTAGCTATTCCACATACACCCTACTTCTTGGCAGAGAGTTTGATCAAAAATAACCTCACATTCTGCATATTGATCGGTCGGACCGCAAGACGCCGGCTCCGTTCCGTAAACCCCTATACATTCTCCACAATTATTGACGCAGCGGTCCACAGCCGCATAATACGTATAGCTTTTGGTCTTGTCGCCGGTTGAATCCACATCGCAAATGTACTCGCATTTTTTGCTCAACGTGCAAGCGCCTACCACATCTTTCGGGGTATCCGCCGAAAGGCCCGTGTCATCACCGGAACAAAGCGTTGCATGAGCGGGATCTGCTCCCGTGCAGATAAAATTAGCACAGTCGCTGGTCGTGATATTCCAGGTTCCCAGATTAGTGCAGGTCGCTGCGCAACCATCGCCACTCGCTACGCAACTGGTTTGCGCAGAAGTAACCGTTGCCCCTCCTTGAATGCCCGAAGGAAGGACGCAATCATTTACGGTTGTTGCCGGGCACGTGATCTTAACGCAGGAACTTCCTGATCTTATCCATCCGTTAGCCGCATCGCAGTAAAATTGGCATCTGTCAGCGTCGGTCGTGTTGGTCGCGCTGCAAGCGGCAGAAGAATCAACCAGCTTGACGGCAACATCGCCATTCAACGGTGGGCTTTCTCCCGCTTGGGGACATATGAGAGTATTGGAAATCATGCCTGTGCAAATCGGCGACGTGCAATCGGCAGGACAATGTCCCGCGTTTCCTACCATATAACATTCAGGTTGGGTCGTAGGAGCAGCAGCGCATTGATTAAAAACAGCTTGATCGCATCCGCCCCCATTATCTCCGTCACCGCAGCACGTTGCTTGGTCCACAGCTGTGCGAAGCTCGTTAATGTGCACAGCACGGATAAACGTAGAGCCCGCTGTAAGCGCTGGGTCCGTAAAATTGCCTGTCGGGAAAGATGCCGGATTTAAAATTCGGGCGGGGGCGCTATTATAAATTCCCATAACAGCATTTCTGAGCTCGGTAATATGCGAACCCCGGACGGGAGTGGTCCCCGCCGTGATCGCTTCAGCCCAAGTAACAGCAGCAAGCCCGCATGCGGTCCTTTTATTGTTAATAGCTGTCCTTAATTCAGTAATGTGCTGAGCCCGGATCAGCGTGCTGCCGCCGACAACAGGATTGGGAGCTGACCATGCGGGATAATTGGTCCAGGCGTAGGAATATCTCAATAACCCAAGAATGCATACCCCAAGAATAACCGTGCAAACCATTATTCTTGGCTCAAAACCAAGCGTTTTCTTGGGATTTCTCATAATTTTCCAATTTTCCAATTGGGGTCAGCGCTATTTTGGGCAAAATAGCGCTGACCCCAATTTTAACTATGGAGCATAGACAGCATAATATCCCGCTGGGGCAGTAGCCGTATATCCTACCCTGAGAATCCCTTCATTAGCCCCTAGACGAAGATTCCCTCTGACTAGCGCATCTGCGTTAACATCCAAATCGTATGTCGCGTGCGGGTCCCTTCCCAGACCAAGATTTCCAGAAATCCTTGCATTGTTCCCAACATCCAAATCGGTAGCGGCTGTAGCGCTGGGGACAGCTCCTACGCCAATATTGCCCCTAATATACGCATTGGTATTGACATCCAAGTCCGTAGAAGCGGTTGTATTCGGCACGATCCCTATCCCAACATTGCCCCTCACATAAACATCGTTGCTGACATCGAGATCGGTATTAGCCGTGCCGCTCGGCGCAGCGCCTCCGATGCCAACATTTCCCGTAAGCGTTGAAGTGCCCGCAATGCTAAGATTCCCGGCTGAAGCAGTAAACCCTCCTGTCGTGGCAGTAATTCCAGTTCCTGAGGTAATGGTGCCGCTTACAGCAGCATTGCCGCTTACGTCTAATCTTTGCGCTGCCGAATTTTTCCCAATGCCGACATTTCCCTCGATAATAAGCCCATTGGCCGGAGCCGCGCTGGTTCCAGAATAAGCAGCTCCAATGGCTGCCCCTCCTTCAACATCAAGCGTATTAACAGGAGCATTTGTTCCTATGCCAACTTGCGGATTAGTAACGGAGCCGTCGATAAAAACATCCATCGGCGTTGCTGCCCGATTGACATCCCAAATGCCTTCTGCAGCTTCGTCCCAAGAAGTACCATTGCATACATAAATCGAGCTTGTTAATCCTGCGGCAGGAGTGCTGTCTTGATAAATCATCGTCCCTTGCATAGTAGCATCACATGTCGGTAAGTCGCGTGGCACCAAGCGCAGCCGATCATAACTCCCGAACGGCGCGGGGTAATAAGTGCTTAAGGTAACTGTTTCCGCATAGGCCGTGACGCAAAAAACCAATAAGACCATTGAGATTAAGAATAGTTTTTTCATAGCGACCACCTTTAGGTTGCGATTTTCGGGTTTTCTATATTTTTACTCTTACTAGAAGTATAGTACACTCCCCTATCTTAAGCAATCGCTGGTGAATCTTTTATGAAAGCGGTTTCTTGTCGAAACTTACTAAAAGAACAAACTCTCCGCGCGGGTTTGTCTTGGTAAAATGGCTGATCAGCTCCGCCGCCGTTCCCTCCCTGACCTCTTCAAATTTCTTTGTCAGCTCCCGGGCGCAGACAACATGCGCATCCTTCAGGGCCGCATCGATATCCGCCAAAGCCTTTATGAGACGGTGCGGCGATTCGTAAAAAACAACGGTCCTCTCTTCGCCTTTTAATTGTTCGAGTTTTTTCCGACGCGCCCCCGATTTGACCGGCAGGAACCCTTCGAAAACAAAGTTATGGCACGGCAATCCCGAGAGCGTGAGCGCGGCAATCAAGGCCGTCGCCCCGGGAACAGCCGTCATCGGAATATTATTTTCTTTGGCGAGACGGATCAGATGGAATCCGGGATCGCTGATGCCCGGCGTGCCGGCATCGGTCACAAGAGCGACATTTTTGCCTTCGGAAAGAAACTTTAAAAGCTCTTGGGATTTCTTGATCTTGTTATGCTCGAAATAGCTGGTCAGCGGCGTCTTGATATCGTAGTGCTCGCACAAAATGCGCGTGTGGCGGGTATCCTCGGCGGCGATCAGATCGACGCTCTTGAGCGTTTCAACGCCGCGATAGGTGATGTCCTTGAGATTGCCGATTGGAGTGGAGACGATGTAGAGCATAGGTATGATCGGGAGCGCCGCCTATTCTCAATCACTTCCGTCATTCTGAGGAGCAACTTGCTTAAGACTTTTAGCGACGAAGAATCTTAAC
>JAKQAH010000155.1 GCA_029568545.1 Candidatus Omnitrophota bacterium | reverse complement strand
GTCCGGCAGGGTGTTTTGAGGCTGGAATTGCCGAAAGCGGAGAAGGTCAAGCCGAAAAAAATCGCCATCAATGCGGCGTAAGAAAAAATTAAAATTTAAGAAAGGAGGACATGATGATGAAAGTAAGAAACCTTTTACCGGACATAGCCCGGAAAACGAGAGAGGTTGATCATCCCTTCTATTCTTTGCAAAGAGAGATGAACAGCCTGTTTGACAATTTCTTCCGGGGATTTGACCTGGCACCCCGCGGTCTGGCCGCCGGCGTCTTTTCCCCTTCTATCGATGTCAAGGAAAATGACAAAGAGTATATGATCAAGGCAGAGCTTCCCGGCGTCGAAGAAAAAGACATTGATGTGACCGTGACCAGCGACTCGGTCACCATCAGGGGCGAGAAAAAGGAAGAAAAAGAAGATAAGGACAAGAATTACTATTATATGGAAAGATCCTACGGATCGTTCAGCCGCGTGATTCCGCTGGAAGGAGAAATAGAGGCAGCGAAAGCGGAAGCGAAATTCAAAAACGGCATTCTGGACATCAAGATTCCCAAGAATCAGAGCGCCAAAGCCAAGGGAACCAAAGTGCCCATTAAAGCCGCTTAACAGCAAGCCCGCCTCTCGCAACAAAACGAGAGGCGGGCTTTTTCTTTCTGTGATATCATTATCAAAAGATTTCTACCGGAGTCTATCCCGCGTGTACGGGTGGCGAAATGACAAATGGATAATCGTGCAAAGGCTCTTTAGAAAATACCTTGCACGCGATCGATATCCTCTTTGGCGTCCGCAACCAGTCTTTCCATCAGCTCTTTACATGTGGGAATATCCCGGATCAGTCCGACGGATTGTCCCATCATCATGGGCGCGTCATCCACATTGCCGGATTCCCACGCGGCCTTGACTCGGTTGCCGGCGATGAGCGGGATGAGCTTCTCCAGCCCGCCTCCCGTCGCTTCGACAGCCAAAACGTCTTCCACAAGCTTGTTTTTGATCGCCCGTCCCTGTAGGCCGATGGATTTGCAGATGAGCGCTGTCTCAAATTCCTGCCGCCGAATAATTTCCTGTTTGATATTGTCGTGGACTTCGCACTCTTTCGTGGCGACAAAGCGGGTTGCCATCATGACGCCCTGAGCGCCCAGCGCCAGCGCCGCCGCCAGTGTTCGCCCGTCGGCGATCCCTCCGACCGTTACCACGGGAATCTTCACGGTTTCGGCAATGCGCGGCGTGAGAACCATGGTGGTCACATCGTCGTCGAGCGGATGGCCGCCTTCCTCGATGCCGGCGGCGTAGATGCCGTCGTAGCCGGCTTTTTCCGCGTGCACGG
>JAKQAH010000150.1 GCA_029568545.1 Candidatus Omnitrophota bacterium | reverse complement strand
ACCGCGCATTTGGTCTTGGAGATCCTTGAGGATGAGGTCGGCCACGAGGATGAGCTCGAGGCCATTCTGGAGGATATGAAAACGAAAATAGAATAAATCCGTCGTTTTTTGTCCGGCAGAAAAATTAATCGCTATTTATTGTGTTTCTACTATAGAAAACTTCGAAGGGGCCTGAGTTAGGCCCCCAGGAGGGCTCGGATTGTCGTGCGGGCGGTTTCCATGATGCCTTTGGATTTGGTGCGCAAGGTATCATACTCCGTGCTGAACATCGTGTATTGCTCTCCGAATTCCTGGTCATTGGCGTAGTTTTGCCTTTTGGGCTCCCAAATTTCCCGCCACAGCAGAGAAAGCATCCGCTCAATTCTCTCGATCTGGTCAATGCAGGACCGGTAATCCCTGAAGGACTTGCTGTCCGATAAGCTTCCCAAAGAAGATACAGAGAGGTGATGTTTCCATTCGCCCTGTTCGTAATTCCAGCTTTTGATCAGGAAGTTCAAAGTCTGCTCGTAGGCAAAATTGCGGTTATTGATGATGAGATCGCGCAGGACGGATGTCTTGATATTAAGAAATTCGGACCTCGGCCGGTGCAGGGGCAAGGACCGGATGCTTTGCGAGATTTCCGGGAACCAATTGGCCAGAAGAGGATACGTACCATAGGTGTCAACGAGGCCTTTGGCGCTGTATTTGCTTCCCGTTCCGAAGTCTCCGATGGCGATGTCCGCATCCGTTATTTCGATAAAACGCCCGAGGTTGTTGTAGAACTCGACATCTTCGTTGACGTAATCCAGGTCGCCGGGCAGCTGCACGATCCGTTCGGCTTTCGGATAATTATCCAAAACATGGCCCCATCCGGCCAGCCAAGTCTGGCAGGTATCCACCGACCAGGTTTGAACAACTTCTAGGGACTTGGTCCGCTCATCCTTAATAAAGGAGGCTGCGTTTCCGCGGATGACGGTATCCCGGGGCACCATGACGATGGGCTTAGGGTCAATGGCTTTACAGCGGTCAACGGTCCACCAAAAATACCATTCGCATTGCTTGTTATTTTCATATCCCCGATAGGGGAAGATAATGACGGATTTTGAATTCATGTTCTTATTGGTCTGTTTTGTCACGGGTTTCTAAGCTCCGCGTTCCTGTTAAGCTTTTCCGCGTTTTGCTTCCAGCTGCTTACGGATATCATAGGCTTTCTCTTCCGAGATGTCAAAGGTCATGATGATGAAAATAGCGGCCAAAGAAGTCGCGATCGGGATGCCGATATCGAAGATCCTCATCCAGAGCAGCGCGTTGGCGGATTGTTTCAGGCCCAAAGCGATATCGAATCCGGTTGCGTTTAGAAGGAACCCTGAGAGGACGGATGCCAGCGCCACCCCAAGCTTGACCATCCACCAGTAAATAGCGCCGAACATGCCTTCGCGGCGCGTGCCGGTTTGCAGCTCGTCCAGGTCGCAGACATCGGCGACCATGGAGTTCATGAGCGTAAAGAGCGACCCCAGGCCGAACGCGATGAAAGGAGCGGAGATCAAGAGCAGATACGGCTGGGACGGATTGTATCCGATCCACTTCAAAGCGTAACCGATGATCGAGAGGGAAATGGTGATCAAAAACGTATTCCTCTTTCCGATCTTGGTCGAGATCCATGTGGTCAAAAAGATAACGCAGAATGTGCAGACCGAGCTGACCGAACCATTCACGCCCAGCAAAGTTCCGCCATTTTGGTACATCAGGTCCATCGTACTCTGGTTGCCGAAGACGTAAAAGAAAATGACGTAAGCCGTGAACGCCGAGGCCAGCATGAACCCGCCGAAGATCAATAAGGTGGCGACGCAAAGTTTCAAGAAAGGGCCGCATTTCAATGCCGTTCCGGCGCCTTTGAAGAAATCTTTGGTCACATTCCAGACGCCTTTGACATCGGGCTTCGGCAGTTTGGCGAAATGTTCCTTGTTGAAGATCGCCGGAAGGATGCCGCCGACGATGATAAAAGCGCCCACGATGATGGAAAGGACCCGCGCGCCGTGCACAATGTCCGAGAACATGCTTTTGTTGTCCATGATCTTGAAAAACCACGGGGAGATGATCCAGGCGAATTGAGCGATGAAGTTGCTGGCGCCCTGCAGCCGCGTGCGCTCGTGATAATCGGGCGTCATTTCGTAGCCTAGCGCGATCCAGGGGATCGAATAACAGGTGAACCCGATGAAAAAGAGGATCTGGAACATCAAAAAATACCAGAAATAATAACTCTCGGTATGCCCCTTATACAGCTGGAACATCAGCATGAAGAAAAGGCCTCCGGTCAAGGCGCCGAAAAATATAACAGGCTTGCGGCGCCCCCATCGGGTGCGGATATTATCCGAAACGTAACCGGTAATAGGGTCTGAAATGGCATCGACGAAGCGGGGAATGGCTCCGATCAGGCCGACCAGGGCAGGGTTCATGCCCAATCCGAGGTTTAAAACGATGACCATGGATCCCAGGGCGGCTGCTTGGATGTTGTTAACGAGCCCTCCGATGCTGTAAATGGCTTTTTGAAAGAACGGAATGCGATCTTCGCGGGCCGTTACGTGGTGGGTTGGTTGTGCCATGAACAATCTCCTTATCGTATTTTAAAAAATAAGAAATTTATATAGGATTGAGGAATATAAGGCACGAATTATAACATACAAAACCAGGCGATACAATATTATTTATAAATCGCCGGGAGGGAGAACCCAAAATAACGAATGAATTAACCAGGTGTTCTGTACACATTCCCGGGCCAGCGTGATATAATAAAAAATCAGTAAGCAATTTTTAGTTTTTGAGGGTAAAAGGTTTTAATGGGAGGAAAGGCGCAATGATTCAGGTGGGACCCGAGAATTCATCCGAGAAGATCCGTTTGCCGAAACCAAACGGGCAAGGAAAAACATCTTTGGAAGAGGCGATCCGGAGGCGGCGCACGCTGCGCGTATTTTCCGAGAAAGAATTGACACAAGAACAAATCGGTCAGCTGCTTTGGGCTGCCGGGGGGATCACGGAGACGATTGACGGCGCTCATTTCCGGACAGCCCCGTCGGCAGGGGCAACGTATCCTATGGAACTTTATGCGATCACGCCTCAGGGGGCATTTCATTATTTTTCCAAAGGCCATGCGTTGGAAACGGTGAAAACGCAGGATATCCGCAGCCTTTTATCGACAGCGACCAAGAGGCAGGGCCTTGCCGCCAAGGCGCCGCTTTGCATTCTAATTTGCGCTGTGTTTGAACGCGTAACCCAGAAATTCGGCGACCGGGGCATCATGTATGCCCATATCGAAGCCGGCCACATTGCACAGAACATCCATTTGCAGGCAGTCGCACTCGGGTTAGGTTCTGTTCCGGTCGGCGCTTTTGAAGATCAGAAATTGAAAGAGATTTTGGGGCTTCCTCCAGAGCAGGAGCCGTTGTATATTATTCCCATCGGATACGCGCAGTAACAAATCCCTCGGCCTATAGTTTAATCGTCATCCGTGCTATAGAGCATTCTCCGGCGGAAGTCATCGCTTGCGTCCTGCCGGTCCCGCCGGTAAGTGTAGACGTCGTGGCTAATATCGCTGATCTCCCGTTGAGCGTCCATAACGGCGCGATGTTGCGCCTGCCAACCGGCGGGAGGCGTCATCATGGTTTGCTGGCCGGGCGCATATTGCTGTTCGATTTGTTGCTGGTTCGTTGAGAAGGATTGGGCGAAGAGAACGACCATCAGGACTAACACGGCGACCGTCCCCAAAGAGACATAAACGGCGCTCTTGGGGTTCTTACGGATATAATTCCCTAAAGGAGATTGTTTGCCTCGCCAGGGCCGGTACATGGCTGTTGCGAAGCGGTAGGCTTTTTCCTCTAACGGGGTCAATCCGGCGGGAATGCCGTTTCCGGGCAGAGGGGGAGGCGGTGTTGAGCTTTGGGGTAAAGGAGGCGGCTGCACGCTGGTTTTAAATAACGATGATAATTCCTGGATTTGTCCGGCGGGTTTCCAATTGTCCATGCCTTCGGACCATGCCAGCATGTGCGCGGTGATCGCGCCCTCGGCAATTTTCTTTTTGACGGTTTCTTGGTCGAACGGGCCTAGTTGTTGATGATCCTTTCCGAAGAAATAATTTTTACCCATTGCTGCCCCCTTTTTTGAAAGTCGTTTTCTTGGGACCTCCCGAACAAGCTAAATTATCTTGCGCATTTTTTGTTTTGTCAATAGAATAAAAACCATGAATACAGCTATCAGCGTCAGCCATTTGGGGAAAACGTTTATTTCGCAATCGAAAGGGCGCCGGAAGATTCAGGCCCTGGATGATGTGAGCCTTGAGATATTCCAAGGCGAGATCTTGGGGGTCTTGGGGCCTAACGGCGCCGGGAAAACGACGTTCCTCAACATTCTTTCCAGCCTGCTTTTGCCCGACCGCGGCACGGTTGAGATCTTCGGCAAGAAGCTTATTACGGCCAACTATGGCGCATTACGAAAGGTCTTCAATATGTCGTCGGGGCATCCCAATTTCCCCTGGTGCCTGACGGTTGAGGAGAATCTGAAATTCTATGGCCGGCTTTATGGCTTAAGGGGAAGACAGCTCAAGGCCCGGATTGACGAGATGGTTGAGATGTTCGGCCTCTCCCGCGCCGCGAACCAGAGGTTCGACGAATTATCCAGCGGCACTAAGCAGCGGTTGGCTTTGGCCAAAAGCCTTTTGAATGATCCCAGGATCATTTTTCTCGATGAGCCGACCGTTGGGCTCGATCCGGATATCGCGGCGAAGATCCGCCAGCTGATCCTGGATATCCATAAGAAATCCCAGACCACGATCCTTTTGACAACGCATAACATGAAGGAAGCGGAAGCGATGTGCGACCGCATCGCGTTCTTGAAGCATGGTAAGCTGATCAAACTGGCTTCTCCCGATGAACTTAAAGAGGCCGAAGGGAAAAAAGACCTTGAGGAGGCTTTTATTTCTTTGGCCGGCCAATCGCCGGTCCCGCAGAGTCCGGCAAGCCAGGAACTTTCTGCTGATGGTCCGAAAGCCGATCAACAAGAACGGATCGTTCCAATTAAACGAAATATATTCCCCTATATTGGAGCGTGGCTGAATCGGTGCTATGCGTTTACCTACCGGAATTATATCTTTGCGATCAGGAATTTCTTTTCTTTTGCTGAGTTGGTGTTCTGGCCGGTGGTCAGCTTAATTTCTATCGGGCTCCTGGGGGAATTTCTGCAACTGGAAGAGAGGGCCCTGGCATTTGTCCTGACGGGAACCATTACCGCCGGCATCCTGCAAGTTGCCCAGCTGGATGTGGCTTACAGCCTGCTTTATGAAGTGTGGTCCAAAAGCGTCAAGCACACGTTTTTAACGCCGGTCGGGAACAATGAGC
>JAKQAH010000142.1 GCA_029568545.1 Candidatus Omnitrophota bacterium | reverse complement strand
TTGCGCAGGATCCATTCGCGGGTTTCATGGATGTTATCACCCGTCGAAAGATCCATAACCGTATCTCCGCCCCACCGGATCGCCCAAGCCATCTTCTCCACTTCTTCGGTGATGCTCGATGAAACCGCCGAATTCCCGATATTCGCATTAATCTTGACCAGGAAATTTCGTCCGATGATCATGGGCTCGATTTCCGGATGATTAATATTCGCCGGAAGGATCGCGCGCCCCCGGGCGATTTCATCGCGGACAAAGGCCGGGGAAAATCCCTCTCGGATGGCGGAAAATTCCATTTCCGGAGTTATGATGCCGCGCCGGGCATAATGCATTTGGCTGACATTCTTTCCGGATTTCGCGCGTAACGGTTTTTGGGTTTTTCGAAAACGGACGTTTTTTAAGGCAGGATCCATGTCGCGTCTTTGCTGATATTGCGAAGTGGGCGCAAAGAGCTCTTCAACATCGCCGCGGGAAAAAATCCAGCTTTTCCTAAGTTGGGTCAATCCTTTGGTTATATTGACGCGACTCTGCCCATCCGTATAAGGCCCAGAAGTATCATAGAGAATAATGCTCCCTGAGCCGCTGCCGGATCCCAGAGCAACTTCTCTCATAGGAACACGGATATCCGCATGAAGGGTTCCGTTCTTGTAGACCTTGCGCGATCCGGGAAGCGGCGTATAGCTTAAATGAACCTCTTCCGGCGTCGGCTTTAGGTTTTTTTCCGGAACATTATTTTTTTCGGGCCGTAAAATCATAATTGGGAATATATCATATTCATTTAATAAGTCAATGCATGAATTCGGCCGTTAACCCCATCCGAAAAGGCGGGCCGACTGCGCTACAGTAAATGTCACTAAAAATGCGATTGCCAGCGGCATCAATGTGCCCAAAACCGTCCATTTAAGACTGCGCGTTTCTTTCCAAATGGTCCAGATCGCCGTTGAGCACGGATTATGCAGAAGCGAAAATAACATTAAACACACCGCGGTTAATAGGGTCCATCCCTCTTGCCCAACCAAAAGGGCTTGAAGCTCATTCATCGATTCCAATTCGATCATCCGGCCCGCATTCAGATAGACCATGAGGATTGCCGGCACAACGATCTCGTTGGCCGGAATCGCGATCACATAGGCGAGCAGAATGACACCGTCTAATCCAATCGCACGCCCGAGGGGATCAAGCGCGCCTGCGCCCCATATGGCCAGGCTTTGTCCATGAATTTGGATATTGCTCAGCAACCAGATAACGGCACCGGCCGGAACCGCCATAACGGCAGCCCGAGAAAGAACAAACAGCGTGCGATCAATAAATGACGTATAAATGATCCTTAAAACATTCGGCCGGCGGTACGGCGGCAATTCCAGCGTGAAGCTCGATGGTTCTCCTTTTAAAATCGTCTTCGAAAGGACAGCCGAAACAATCAGCGTAACAATGATACCCAATCCGACAATGGCCATCACCGATCCGGCCGCGGCAAGCGAAGCGAACTGCGGCGGAAAATTAACGCTGACAAAGATCGTCGCCAGCATAATGAGCGTGGGAAAACGCCCGTTGCACGGAACAAAATTATTAGTCACGATCGCGATTAGACGCTCCCGGGGAGAATCAATAATGCGCGTGGCTACAATTCCCGCAGCATTACATCCAAAACCCATGGCCATCGTCAATGATTGCTTCCCGTGCGCGCCGCATTTCTGGAACAAGCGGTCTAGATTAAAAGCTACCCTGGGCAAATATCCAAGGTCTTCAAAGATCGTGAATAATGGAAAGAAAATGGCCATCGGCGGCAACATGACAGAGATCACCCACGCCAAAGCCCGGTAAACACCATGCCAGATAAACCCCGTCATCCACCATGGAGCGCCTAAAGAGCTAAAAAGCGCGCTCCCCTGATCTTCAATAAAAAACAAGAACGCCGCGATCATTTTTGACGGATAATTTGCCCCGACGATGGTGATCCAGAAAATGACAGCGAGAATCACAGCCATGACCGGCAATCCGACGATCGGAGAAGTCAAAAAACGGTCGATCGTCTGGTCAAGAAGGCCGTAACGCTTCCCTTTCTTGAGGATCGCCAAATGGGCTATCTTTTCCGCATCATCGAAAATGGAACGGGCGATCTCTTGGCGCAAGGACTCATCAAGATCCCGCCGGATCTGATCGGCGCGGCTGATAATATCGGCAGCCTTTATCTTGCTTTCCTGTTGCGTCATGCTTTCTCCCGTGGCGTTAAGGCGGCCAATTCTCCGGAAAGCAAGGCTTCCCGGACCCGCTGGTCTCCCTCAATGATGCGCATGGCAACCCAATCCGTGTTCGGCAACCCCGGACAAAGTTCGCGTACCATGGCCCCGATCTCCTCCAAGGAGTCCTGCAGCCCCGCTGGACGTTTGACGCGATAAGGCGTTGTCACGATCTTGCCGCTTATGACTTCTCTCATAACAGCCAGAAGGTCCGCTAATCCTTCTTTTGTTCGGGCAGTCGTCGGAACGACCGGAACACCCAGGTCACGGGCGAGTTGCCGGAAATCGATATCGATTCCTTTGCGTTTGGCTTCATCAAAAAGATTCAGGGCAATGACAACTTTATCGGTGATCTCAAGGACCTGCAGAACAAGATTCAAATTACGCTCCAGGCATGTGGCATCGACGATAACAATTGTGCAATCGGGCTTTCCGAAAAGAATAAAATCACGGGCAACCTCTTCATCGACGGACGCGGAAAGAAGCGAATACGTTCCCGGCAAATCGATCAGCTTGTATCGCTTGTTATCGTAGCGAAACCCGCCTTCGGCGCGCGCGACGGTTTTTCCCGGCCAGTTTCCCGTATGCTGGCGCAACCCGGTCAGCGCATTGAAAATCGTGCTTTTGCCGGTATTCGGATTACCGGCTAATGCAATAACATGATCCCATTTCGCCAGATCAACGCCCAAACGAAAAAGATCGTTCCCACAAGAACGGCAGGATTGGCATGACGCACTCAAATTTTTATTTTTTTTGACCATTTTTTTCTTAGGGGGCAATTTTCTTAACGAGAATCTGACGGGTTTGTTCTTTTCGTAGAGCGATCATGGTATCGCGCACCTTGTAGGCAATAGGTTCGCCAAATGTGCTGGGCATCACGGCCTCAACAACCGTTCCGGGAAGCAATCCTAAATCCAGGAATCGGCGACGCGTTAACCCTTGCGTCATCAAAGCAATCACACGGCCACATTCTCCCGACTTTAAAGAGGATAGGGGCTCAGCGTTGATTTCTTCGGCCCACGGAGGCGCCGCTTCAACAAAAATATTGGCGGCAACAACCGGCGCCAGCCAGCATTCGTGCACATTCGTCCATAAGTGGAGACCATTGGAGTCAGACTTAAGGATCTTCAAGCATGTGTCCAGCAAAAGTCCTTCCGCCAGGATCTGCTCAAAAATCGTTTCTGGCTCATCCTCAATATGAATGATGCGTGCCAATTTTCCAGTCGGCCAATCCGTGAGCACGGTCCCCTCTTTGTAATCGATGGCATGGTCTGAAG